>NZ_JALW01000009.1:0-63894 GCF_000710795.1 Enterobacter sp. T1-1
CGAGCAGAACCACCGTAGGTTTTAGCCAGAACGGTAGTGATTGCAGCAGTCAGGGTAGTTTTACCATGGTCAACGTGGCCGATAGTACCAACGTTGACGTGCGGTTTTGTACGTTCAAATTTTTCTTTAGACACGGCTATATTCCTTACTATAGTGCTCTCCCCTCAGGAGAGAGCACGGGACTTAGGTTTTAATCCTGTGGATTACTTACCACGGGCTTCAATAACGGCCTGAGCAACGTTGTTAGGCGCATCATCATACTTCAGGAATTCCATGGTGTATGATGCACGACCTTTGGTCAGAGAACGCAGCTGAGTTGCATATCCGAACATTTCAGACAGCGGAACTTCAGCGTGGATCTTAACGCCAGTTACTTCGGATTCCTGACCGCGCAGCATACCGCGACGACGGCTCAAGTCACCGATAACGTCACCGGTGTTCTCTTCAGGAGTTTCTACTTCAACCTTCATGATTGGCTCAAGCAGAACTGGTTTTGCTTTCTTAAAGCCTTCTTTAAAGGCAATAGACGCAGCCAGTTTAAACGCCAGTTCAGAGGAGTCAACGTCGTGGTAAGAACCGAAGTGCAGACGGATACCCATGTCAACAACCGGATAGCCAGCCAGAGGGCCCGCTTTCAGCTGTTCCTGGATGCCTTTATCAACGGCAGGGATGTATTCGCCAGGAATTACACCACCTTTGATGTCGTTGATGAACTCGTAACCTTTCGGGTTAGAGCCCGGCTCCAGTGGGTACATGTCGATCACAACGTGACCGTACTGACCGCGACCACCAGACTGCTTAGCGTGTTTACCTTCGATATCGGTAACTTTCGCGCGAATCGCTTCGCGGTAAGCAACCTGAGGTTTACCCACGTTCGCTTCAACGTTGAACTCGCGCTTCATACGGTCAACGATGATGTCCAGGTGCAGTTCACCCATACCTGCGATGATGGTCTGGTTAGATTCTTCATCAGTCCATACGCGGAATGATGGGTCTTCTTTCGCCAGACGGCCCAGAGCCAGACCCATTTTTTCCTGGTCAGCTTTGGTTTTTGGTTCAACCGCGATGGAGATTACCGGCTCAGGGAATTCCATACGCTCCAGAATGATCGGGTGATCCGGGTCACACAGGGTGTCACCGGTGGTCACGTCTTTCAGACCGATAGCTGCAGCGATGTCGCCCGCACGAACTTCTTTGATCTCTTCACGTTTGTTAGCGTGCATCTGTACGATACGGCCAAAACGTTCACGCGCCGCTTTCACGGAGTTCAGGATGGTGTCACCGGAGTTAACCACACCAGAGTAAACGCGGAAGAAGGTCAGGTTACCCACGAATGGGTCGGTAGCAATTTTGAACGCCAGTGCAGAGAACGGCTCGTCGTCGCTTGCGTGACGCTCAGCCGGAGTATCTTTACCGTCGTCCAGGATGCCGTTGATCGCAGGAACGTCAACCGGGGATGGCAGGTAGTCAACTACCGCATCCAGCATCGCCTGAACACCTTTGTTCTTGAACGCAGAACCACAGGTTACCAGGATGATTTCGTTGTTCAGAACACGCTGACGCAGAGCTTTTTTGATCTCTTCTTCAGACAGTTCTTCACCACCCAGGTATTTCTCCATCAGCTCTTCAGAAGCTTCAGCAGCGGATTCGATCAGGTTCTGGTGCCATTCGTCAGCCAGGTCCTGCATCTCAGCCGGGATATCTTCGTATTCGAAGGTAACGCCCTGGTCTGCATCGTTCCAGTTGATGGCTTTCATTTTCACCAGATCGATAACGCCGGTGAAGCCTTCTTCAGCACCAATTGCCAGCTGCAGCGGAACAGGGTTCGCGCCCAGACGGGTTTTGATCTGGCCAACAACTTTCAGGAAGTTAGCACCCATACGGTCCATTTTGTTAACGAACGCGATGCGTGGAACTTTATATTTGTTCGCCTGACGCCATACGGTTTCAGACTGTGGCTGAACACCACCAACTGCGCAATAAACCATTACCGCGCCGTCAAGAACACGCATGGAACGTTCTACTTCGATGGTGAAGTCAACGTGCCCTGGGGTGTCGATGATGTTTACGCGATGCGGTTCGTACTGCTTAGCCATACCTGACCAGAATGCAGTAGTCGCTGCGGAGGTGATAGTAATACCACGCTCCTGCTCCTGTTCCATCCAGTCCATGGTGGCTGCGCCGTCATGAACTTCACCGATTTTATGGTTTACACCGGTGTAGAACAGAATACGTTCGGTAGTAGTGGTCTTACCGGCGTCGATGTGCGCACTGATACCGATGTTACGGTAGCGTGCGATGGGTGTTGTACGAGCCATTTGATTCCTCGTTTGTTTCTTTAGGCGTTCAGTTAAGTAACCCAGAGCGGGCAGCTTCTCTGAAGCGCCCGCCTGGTGACTAATACTCCGAAGGGATTACCAACGGTAGTGTGCGAACGCCTTGTTGGCTTCTGCCATACGGTGAACGTCTTCACGTTTCTTAACTGCAGTACCTTTGTTTTCTGCAGCATCAGAAAGTTCGTTCGCCAGACGCAGAGCCATGGATTTATCACCGCGTTTACGAGCAGCTTCAACGATCCAACGCATTGCCAGGGCATTACGACGAACCGGACGAACTTCAACTGGAACCTGATAAGTAGAACCACCAACGCGGCGGGACTTAACTTCTACAGTTGGGCGAACGTTGTCGAGAGCGACTTCGAAAGCTTCCAGTTCATTTTTACCAGAACGCTGAGCCAGGGTCTCCAGCGCGCTGTATACGATTGCTTCTGCAGTAGATTTTTTACCATCTACCATCAGGATATTTACAAATTTTGCCAGCAGTTCTGATCCGAATTTCGGATCTGGAAGAATTTTACGCTGACCAATGACGCGACGACGTGGCATGGGAATACTCCGTTGTTAATTCAGGATTGTCCAAAACTCTACGAGTTTAGTTTGACATTAAGATAAATCAGTTTGGCCTTACTTAACGGAGAACCATTAAGCCTTAGGACGCTTCACGCCGTACTTGGAGCGAGCCTGCTTACGGTCTTTAACACCTGAGCAGTCCAGCGCACCACGAACGGTGTGGTAACGAACACCCGGAAGGTCTTTAACACGACCGCCACGGATCAGGATCACGGAGTGCTCCTGCAGGTTGTGACCTTCACCACCGATGTAGGAAGTCACTTCGAAACCGTTAGTCAAACGCACACGGCATACTTTACGCAGTGCGGAGTTTGGTTTTTTAGGAGTGGTGGTATACACACGAGTACATACACCACGTTTCTGCGGGCATGCTTCCAGCGCAGGCACGTTGCTCTTTGCAACTTTGCGTGCACGTGGTTTGCGTACCAGCTGGTTAACTGTTGCCATTAAATAGCTCCTGGTTTTAGCTTTTGCTTCGTAAACACGTAATAAAACGACCTCATACAATATGAGGACGCGAAATTTTAGGGCTACGTCGAAAAGGTGTCAAGAAATATACAGCGATCTCAAATCACCAGTTCATTTGACTGGCGTGCGTCACAGTAAGATTGACGAAATCAGTATAGCCAACCACGTCAATTTTGGCTGAAATTTGACCAGAAAGACCCCGCGCATCCAGATCGTCCTTTAGCGCAGAGACAGTTATGGGGGCATTCGTGAGGATTTCAACGAAACGGCTGCCTTCCAGCGCAGCAAGTACGCCATCCTGAATCAGCAGCAGGTCATCACCTTCGCGCAGCATGCTCAGTAGCGTGTCGATATCACATTGCCACGGTGAGCGGCTCAGGGTATGGAGCATGGCAGCCTCAGAAAGTCAGAACAGTGTCGTAGTGAGAGAGTTGTTCGCGCAGCGCAGCAGAAGACAGGCACGAGACATCCAGAACAAAAGGCGTCTTCTCATCTAATCCGCGAGCGGCCAGCGAGTCGGCACACACATAGAAGGTTTCAATGTCGTACAGCGGCAACACTTTAAAGGTGGCGATGTAATCCCGCATCAAAATCGCCTGCGGTTGCTGGCCCGCCAGAAGCTGAAACACCCCGTCCCCTAAAAAGAAGACGCCGATCTCCTCGGTCAATGCAGATGTCGCGAGCAGCGCATCCAGCCCTTCTCGGCCCGATGCGCTACCGTGCGGGGCAGTGGTAAAAACAAACGCGATGCGTTTCATCAGAATTGCACCACTCGGTCACAGGTGAGCGCAGCCTGCGCCAGCGCGCCCAGACCACTTAGTGAAAATCCGGGCTGCAGGTTGGAACCGGCTAAACCAAGACGCGCGGCTTCGGTTGTATCAGCGACACCGCGACGCAGGGCCGCTGCCACGCAGATATGCAATTCAACACCCTGCGTCTTATTTAACGCCTGCCAGGCGCGCACCAGATCAAACTCATCGCTGGCCGGCGACGTAAACTGGTTCGCGTTATAGACCCCTTCCCGATAAAAGAAGACGCTCACCAGTTCATGTCCGGCTTTTAGCAGCGCCTGGGCAAATTGCAGTGCGCTGCTGGCCTGCTGAGTGCCATACGCCGGGCCTGTCACCATTAACGCAAAACGCATTACTTATCCTGCCCCAGGAAATCACCGCTTTTGAACTGGCGAATATAGAGGTAGACCGTATGTTTGGAAATGTTCAGGCGGTCAGCCACCTGATTGATGGCGTCTTTGATATCAAAAATGCCTTTTTCATAGAGATTCAGCACGATCTGACGGTTCTTGGCGTTGTTCGATACGTTGCGATCGGCATTCACCTCTTCAATCGTGAACTCCAGCGTCTGCGTGACGAGATCCTCAACTGAAGAGGCAAAGTTAACAGAAGAGCCCACGTCTGGCGTTTCAGGCGGAATAAAGGTGCTCATGATTTGCGAGAATGGCACATCAAGGTTCATGTTGATGCACAGCAGTCCGATCACACGATGCTCGCGATTTCGAATAGCAATGGTTTCTGATTTCATCAGCACGCCGCTTTTGGCGCGAGTGAAATAGCATTTGGAGACGCTGCTGTCCGCGCCGGTCATGTCATGCAGCATACGCAATGCAAGGTCGGTAATTGGCGAACCAATTTTACGGCCAGTATGCTCACCATTAGCAATGCGGATGGCGGAACACTTCAGATCTTGCAGGGAGTGCAATACGATTTCGCAGTGGGACCCAATGAGCATCGCTAACCCGTCCACCACCGCTTCGTAGGATTTCAGAATATCGAAGTCGGTCTGGTCGAAAGGACGTTGATCCAGCAAATCAAGTTCACTGGTTTCGTTGGTTAAAAGCGACCTGGACATGAAAAAAACACTCCTTTTCAGGAGCCTGTCGTTAGGTTTTCAGGGCAGGCTCATTATCTACACGGACAACTAAATTAATACAGCGTACCTGGCACTTTCCAGTGTTAATTATATCTGCCCCACAATAAAAAAAACCGCCGCCTTAAAGGCGGCGGTTTTCATTACATTACTTCTTCGCGTCTGCGGCAGCTTTTTGATCTGCCTGCGCTTCTGGTTTCGCATCGGCTTTCGGTGCCGGTTTGATATCCAGCAGCTCTACGTCAAACACCAGCGTAGAGTTGGCAGGGATACCCGGAACGCCGGTTTTGCCATAGGCCAGATCCGGTGGGATAACCAGCTTGATCTTACCGCCTTTCTTGATGTTTTTCAGACCTTCAGTCCAGCCTGGGATCACACCATCCAGACGGAAGGAGAGCGGCTCACCGCGGGTGTAGGAGTTATCGAACTCTTTACCGTCGATCAGCGTACCTTTGTAGTTCACCACGACAGTATCGCTGTCTTTCGGTGCATCACCGGTACCTTCTTTCTCAACTTTGTATACCAGACCGGTAGAAGAGGTTTTTACGCCCTTCTCTTTAGCAAAGGTATCGCGGTAGGCTTTGCCTTTCGCTTCGTTGTCTTTCGCGTCCGCTTCCATCTTCGTCTGAGCGGCACCTTTCACACGCGCTTCGAACGCCTGCAGAGTCTGTTCAATTTCCTGGTCAGACAGTTTGCTCTTATCAGCAAACGCATCCTGAACACCCGCGATCAGCTGAGCTTTGTCCAGTTTGATGCCCAGTTTCTCTTGTTCTTTCAGAGAATTTTCCATGTAACGACCCAGAGATGCGCCCAGTGCGTAGGCAGATTTCTGGTCGTCATTTTTGAACGCCGCTTTGCTGTCTGCAGTTGCAGCAGGCTTCGCAGCAGTATCAGCAGCGAAGGACAGCGGCGCGTTCAGCGCAACAGCCATCGTCGTCGCCAGCAGCGTTACTTTAAACAGTGATTTCATCCATATCTCCAGGGCCTGGGGACTCTCACCCCAGCATTAAACGTAAATGAGCTACGTACTATAAAACGTTGTGGAAGAAATCTACAGACAGACTCTCCCGATTCTCGCCACTTTTAAGACTATTTTTGTTTAAATAAGTTTCTTGCCAAAGGGATGGATACTGCACTAAGGAACAAACTCAGTTAAACTTCGCCGCCGCTGGCCCATTATGGCGAATCAGAAACAGACGAGGTGAATGATGAAGGACACAACGATTGAAGCGAGACTGGCTGAACTGGAAAGCCGCCTGGCTTTTCAGGACATCACCATCGAAGAGCTTAACCAGACCGTGACCGCGCATGAACTCGAAATGGCGAAACTGCGGGATCATATGCGCCTGCTGACGGAAAAGCTGAAGGCTACGCAGCCGTCAAACATCGCCTCACAGTCTGAAGAGACGCCACCACCTCACTATTGAGGCGAAAAAAAAGCGGGATAATCCCGCTTTTTTATTTTCCGTTATACGGAATTAGTGGCAGCCACAGCCGCCGTTACCGCAACCACCTTTACCGTGGTCGTGACCATGGTCGTGGCCATGGCCACCGCAGCAGCCGTCATGGCCGTGATCGTGGTCATGGTCGTGACCGTGCGCACCGTGAACGTGACCATGAGCCAGCTCTTCTTCGGTTGCTTCACGGATAGCGACAACTTCTACGTTGAACTTCAGGTTCTGGCCAGCCAGCATGTGGTTGCCATCAACCACAACGTGGTCGTCTTCAACTTCAGTAATTTCAACCGGAACCGGGCCCTGGTCAGTTTCCGCCAGGAAGCGCATGCCAACCTGCAGTTCGTCAACGCCCATGAACACGTCTTTAGGAACGCGCTGAACCAGGTTGTCGTCATACTGGCCGTATGCGTCGTTCGCGCCTACAGCAACGTCAAATTTATCGCCAACTTCATGACCTTCCAGCGCGTTTTCCAGGCCGGAAATCAGAGAACCGTGACCATGCAGGTAGTCCAGCGGCGCACTCACCGGAGACTCATCAACCAACACACCGTCTTCTGTACGTACCTGATAGGCCAGGCTGACCACCAGGTCTTTTGCTACTTTCATGATATCTCCTGAGCGTGGGAAAATTGCTGGCGCAGATTGTAGCGGAAATCTGCACCCGTGTACCCTTTAGCTTAAAAAAACTCAGGGCATATCGCTAGTCCGGATGAAAAATGCCGATCACTTGCTCTTCTTTGCGTACATGATCGCGCGCTTCTTTGTCGGCCTCACGCATCTGGTGGCCGCACTTAACACACTCAACAACATCAATATTATTTTCACGCCACATTGCCAGAGTATCTTGCGCCTGGCAGGAAGGGCACTTTGCGCCCGCAATAAAGCGTTTACGTACAGCCATATTTGGTTACCCTTTATTCAAATTCGTCCCAGCCGTCCAACTGGCGTCGTTCCTGCTGCATCTCACGCTGGAAAATCTCCTCCAGCTCGCGACGCGCTTCCCGCACGCGGGAAATCTGCGCCGTATCCGTGTGTACGGGCATCAGCTCGCGCAGCATTCGCATATCCAGCCGTCGGAAGTGCATCTGGGCCCGCTGCGCCTGATGCGGGTGCATACCCAGCGAAATCAACGCTTTGCGCCCCAGCTCCAGCGCACTGGAAAACGTCTCACGCGAGAAGTGTTTCACACCCGCCTGCAACAGTTCGTGCGCTTCAACACGTCCCCGCGCACGCGCCAGAATATGCAGATGCGGGAAATGCTGCTGGCAGAGTTCGACCAGCTTCATCGTATCTTCCGGATCGTTACAGGTTATGACGATCGACTCCGCCGCCTCCGCACCTGCGGATCGCAGCAGTTCGAGCTGCGTCGCATCGCCGTAGTAAACCTTATAACCATATTTGCGCATCAGGTTGACCGCGCTGATATCCCGCTCGAGCACCGTGATGCGCATTTTGTTCGCCATCAGCAGACGACCAATCACCTGCCCGAAGCGGCCAAACCCCACCACAATCACTTGCGGCTTATCGTCTTCCACCCACGGGGCTTCATCTTCATCGTCAGCCGGGTTTAAGCGGCGCGACAGCAGTTTATCCACCAGCTTCATCAGCAGCGGCGTGGTCATCATCGACAGCGTGACCGTCACCAGCAGAAGCGCCATCTGATCGTCTTTGAACAGTTTCTGGGACGATGCCGTAGAGAACAGCACAAACGCGAACTCTCCCCCCTGGCTTAGCACGCTGGCAAACTGCATACGTTCCGAACTGCGCAGCCCGGATATACGCGCCAGGACATACAGCACCAGCGTTTTCACCGCCACCAGCACAGCCACGCTCACAATAACCCACAGCAGATGGGTATAGAGCACACCGAGATTGAGCGCCATGCCCACCGAAATAAAGAACAGCCCTAACAGCAGCCCTTTAAAGGGTTCGATCGCAATTTCCAGTTCGTGGCGGTATTCGCTCTCGGCGAGCAGCACCCCGGCGATAAACGTACCCAGCGCCATCGACAGCCCCAGCGCGTCCATAAACAGCGCAGAGCCTAATACCAGCAGCAGCGTTGCGGCGGTAAACACCTCGCGCACGCCTGACGCGGCGATGAAGCGGAACACCGGCCGCAGCAGAAAACGTCCCCCAATTAGCATGCCCGCAAAAGCCAGCACCTTCATGGAGACTTTTGCCCAGTCAAAGTGATCGTCACTCGGCCCGGCCAACAGCGGCACCAGCGCTAACGCCGGGATCACCGCTAAATCCTGAAACAGCAGCACCGAAAAGCCCAGTTGCCCCGACTCACTGCGGTTCATGCCCTTATCCCGCATCAGCTGCAATGCCATCGCCGTTGAGGACATGGCAAGGCCAATACCGCCGATGGTCGCCGCCTGCCACGAAAAGTCAGTGAGCATCAGCAACCCGGCCAGAATGGCCGCGCTGAACAGCACCTGCGCCGCACCAACGCCAAAGATAGAGCGCCGGAGCTGCCACAGCTTTGACGGATTAAGCTCCAGGCCAATGATGAACATCAGGAAGACCACACCCAGCTCGGAGAAATGGAGAATTTCATCGACATCGCTGATGAATCCCAGCCCCCAGGGGCCAATCGCGATCCCCGCCAGCAGATACCCGAGTACCGCGCCAATACCGAGCCGTGCGGCCAACGGTACAGCCACCACCGCGGCAAACAAAAACAGCACCCCGGCGAGGAGTAAATTCGATCCTTCCATTAACGCCCTCCTGCCGGAATCGGTGATGCCAGCCATTCTCCGTACGCTCTGGCGTGGCTCGCCAGCGCCTTCGGATCCTGACGCCGTGCCCAGTAGACAATAATCGGGCTCATCCAGTGCATACGGCACATCGCCGCCGTCAGTTCAAACGGTCGCAGGATATCGCTCATCGGATAACGGTTAAGGCCATCGTAGCGGTAGGCGCTCTCCGGCTCACCGGTGGTAATCACACTACGCCAGTACTTTCCCGCCAGTTGGTTGCCCCCCACCCCGCTGGAAAACCCCCGGCTCAGCACCCGATCCAGCCACTCTTTCAGCAGGGCCGGACAGCTATAGGTATAGAGCGGATGCTGGAACACAATCACATCATGCTGACGCAGCAATTCCTGCTCGTACGGAATATCGATAAAGAAATCAGGGTAGTGCGCGTAGAGGTCGTGCACCGTCACGTTACTGAGCTGAGTAGCCGGCTTAAGCAGGACGCGGTTTGCCACCGAGTCCTGAGATTCCGGATGGGCATACAGCAGCAGCACTTTTGCTGTCTGAGACATCACTCCCCTCCCGGTTCTGTTTCTGTTTTTGTGTATCGTCGTTGTTTTGGGCTACCATGGCGGCCCGGTGCGGAAAATGGCCCACACCTTACATTATCATAATGACAAATTAACATAGTCGGAACATACGGCGCTTCTATGATTGTTTTCTCCTCGTTACAAATTCGCCGCGGCGTGCGCGTCCTGCTGGATAACGCCACCGCCACCATTAATCCAGGTCAAAAAGTGGGTCTGGTCGGCAAAAATGGCTGCGGTAAATCCACCCTGCTGGCGCTGCTGAAAAACGAGATTAGCGCGGATGGCGGTAACTTTACTTATCCGGGAAACTGGCAGCTCGCCTGGGTAAACCAGGAGACGCCCGCCCTGAGTGAGCCGGCGCTCGACTATGTTATTGATGGCGATCGTGAATACCGTAAGCTGGAAGCGGAACTGAACGCCGCCAACGAGCGCAACGATGGCCACGCCATCGCCACTGTCCACGGCAAGCTGGACGCCATCGACGCGTGGACCATTCGCTCCCGCGCTTCCAGCCTGCTCCACGGCCTGGGGTTCAGCAACGAACAGCTTGAACGTCCCGTCAGCGACTTCTCCGGTGGCTGGCGTATGCGTCTTAACCTGGCGCAGGCGCTGATCTGCCGCTCCGATTTGCTGTTGCTCGATGAACCGACCAACCACCTCGATCTCGATGCGGTCATTTGGCTGGAGAAGTGGCTCAAGAGCTATCAGGGCACTCTGATTCTGATCTCCCACGACCGCGACTTCCTCGATCCGGTTGTGGATAAAATCATTCATATCGAACAGCAAAATATGTTCGAATACACCGGAAACTACAGCTCTTTCGAACGCCAGCGGGCGACTCGCCTCGCCCAGCAGCAGGCGATGTACGAAAGCCAGCAGCAGCGCGTGGCGCATCTGCAGAGTTTTGTTGACCGCTTCAAGGCCAAAGCCTCAAAGGCCAAGCAGGCCCAGAGCCGCATCAAGATGCTGGAACGCATGGAGATGATTGCCCCGGCGCATGTGGATAACCCGTTCCACTTTAGCTTCCGCGAGCCGGAGAGCCTGCCAAACCCGCTGCTGAAGATGGAAAAAGTGAGCGCCGGATACGGCGATCGCATCATCCTCGACTCCATCAAACTCAACCTGGTGCCAGGTTCGCGCATTGGTCTTCTGGGGCGTAACGGTGCCGGTAAGTCAACGCTCATCAAACTGCTGGCGGGCGAGCTTAACCCGGTAAGCGGCGAAATCGGTCTGGCGAAAGGCATCAAGCTTGGCTACTTCGCCCAGCATCAGCTGGAATTTTTACGCGCGGATGAATCCCCTATCCAGCATCTGGCACGTCTGGCGCCGCAGGAGATGGAGCAGAAGCTGCGCGACTACCTCGGCGGCTTTGGCTTCCAGGGTGATAAGGTCACTGAAAACACAGAGCGTTTCTCCGGCGGCGAAAAAGCGCGTCTGGTGCTGGCGCTGATCGTCTGGCAGCGCCCGAACCTGCTGCTGCTCGATGAACCGACCAACCACCTCGACCTCGACATGCGTCAGGCGTTGACCGAAGCGCTGATTGAGTTTGAGGGCGCGCTGGTTGTGGTCTCGCACGATCGGCACCTGATCCGCTCCACCACGGACGATCTCTATCTGGTGCACGACGGTAAAGTCGAGCCGTTTGACGGCGACCTGGAAGACTATCAGCAGTGGCTGACGGACGTGCAGAAGCAAGAGAACCAGCCGGAAGAGTCGGCGAAAGAGAACGCCAACAGCGCGCAGGCGCGTAAAGATCAGAAGCGTCGTGAAGCTGAACTGCGTACTCAGACTCAACCACTGCGTAAAGAAATTGCCCGTCTCGAAAAAGAGATGGAAAAGCTCAACGCCACGCTTGCCGCCGTTGAAGAGAAGCTGGGCGACAGCGAACTGTATGACCAGAGCCGTAAAGCGGAGCTGACCGACTGTCTGCAAACCCAGGCGAAGACCAAATCCAGCCTCGAAGAGTGCGAAATGGCATGGCTGGATGCCCAGGAACAGCTGGAAGCGATGCTGCAGGCTGACTGACACGCCGGGAGGGTTATGGGTTTCGATATCACGAGCGACATTACATTCCGTAAGCTCAGCATCTTCATGACGTTTATGGAGAAGGGCAATATCGCGCGTACTGCCGAAACGCTGGGTCTGAGCGGCGTCAGCGTGCATCGTGCACTGCATACTCTGGAAGAGAACGTCCGCTGTCCGCTCTTTACCCATAAGGGACGTAACCTGATTGCCCTTCCGTCCGCCTGGACGCTGCTGGAGTATTGTCAGGAAGTTATGCAGGTGATGGAGCGCGGGCTGGAAGAGTCCCGTAAAGTCGCCGGTATTGGTCAGGGACGGTTGCGCGTCGGCACGCTCTACTCGCTGACGCTGGAAACCGTGCCGCGCCTGATCATGGGCATGAAGTTGCGTCGCCCGGATCTGGAGATGGATCTGACCATGGGCTCCAACGATACGTTGCTGCATATGCTTGACGACGGTACGCTGGACGCGATCCTCATCTCGATTTCCGAAAGCAATATCGACCGCAACAGCCTTGAAGTCCTCCCCCTGTTTCATGATGACATTTTCCTGGCCGCGCCTGCCTCTGCCACGCTGAATACCAGCGGGCTGGCGGATTTACGCGATTACAAAGATCAGAAATTTGTCTCGCTGGCAGAAGGGTTTGCCACCTATGCGGGGTTCCAGGAGGCATTTCATATCGCTGGATTTGAACCGGAAATCGTCACCCGCGTGAATGACATTTTCTCAATGCTCAGCCTGGTTCAGGCGGGCGTCGGCTTTACGCTGATGCCGGGCAGGATGAAGAAGGTCTACGAAAATTCAGTGCAGCTACTGAAGCTGGCAGAACCGTACCAGATGCAGCAGCTTATCGCGATTGTGTTCGCCCGCAACCGCGAGCAGGACCCGAGCCTGCGGGCATTAGCCGCCGAAGGGCGGATGTATGCGCGCAGCCTGCAGGAAAGTGTGTGATACAAAACAAGGCAACCGAACCCGTAGGCCCGGTAAGGCGTAGCCGCCACCGGGCTAAAAATTCACGCACGAAGCCTTCCTGCCAGATGCACCGCCACATCCACACCGCTGCGCTCGAGTGATATGGTCTCCCCTTCCCACGCCGCCTGACGTGTCAGGCAGGTCAGGACGCCACCGGGCGGCATCTCGATCGCCAGCCGGGCTTCGCGTTCGTTCGCGGAAATCATCGCCTCCTGCCAGCGCACCGTACGCGCCATGTTCATCGCCAGATCGTCCGCGATCTTTTCCGGCTGCCAGAGCACGCGCCCGGTGCTGCCGCTCAGGTACGCACAGCGTGGACGAGCCAGCGTGACGGACTCAAACGCCGCCGCCAGCTTTTGTGCCGGCTCCGCCAGCAGTTCACAATGGGATGGCACGCTGACTGCCAGCCTTTGCACTTTGCTCGCCCCCTTTTCCAGAGCGCATTTTGCCACCTGCGCCATCCCTTCATCGGATCCGGCAATGACGATCTGCGTTTCGGCATTCAGGTTAGCAATATACGTTCCGCTACCCTCGATAAGCTGTTCCACCTGCGGCAGGGTTAAGCCCATGATGGCCGTCAGGCCGTAGCCGTGGGGCCAGGCCTGCTCCATCAGGTCGCCACGCAGCGCCACCAGCTTAAGCGCGTCCGTAAATTCCAGCGCCCCTGCCACTACCGCCGCGGGATAAGCGCCAATCGATAAACCGCTGACGATGTCAGGCGACACGTCACGTCGCTCCAGCTCGCGCGCCCAGGACACGCCAGCAATCAGCAGAGAAAGCTGAACCGCACGGGTATGGGTTAACGAGGCGGCACTGTCCAGCGTATCAACTTCGGCACCCAGCACCTCACGCGCCTGAGCCAGTTCCGTTCCCGGCAGGTTTTGCAGCATACCTTCATGCTGCGTACCCTGCCCCGGAAAGGTAAACAGTATTTTCATCACTCCTCCCTGCGCCATGGGTCAACCACCAGGCGTGGCCCACGGCGGGTTTTCAGCAGCGTTTTGCCATCGCGCAGCCACTCCGCCAGCGCGAATCCGCCCTCTGGCGTATCCACCTGGGTATCAGCCCGGCACAGCGCACCACTCAACTGCGACTGCCAGGCGGTAAACGCGTCGGGTGATATCGGCTGCGGGGCGCGGATCAGCAGATCAAGATCGCTGTCGGCATGGATCACCGGAATGCCGGTCGCCAGCGCATAGCCGGTGCTGCCGGTTATGCCCCACGTCCACGGCCACGACTGCTGCGCAAGCTGTAACGCCACCTGAACCGGTGGCTGGGTGACAAACGGCGAACGCAGCAGATCGGCGGTGACGCACAGCTCTTCAGGTGACACCACGCGTAACACATTCCCGGGCTTCACCCATCCGGCCGCCCGCTGGTCGCGGCGCAGTCCGCGCACGCCAACGGGGATTCGGCCATCGTTATCAACATCACGCCGCACCACCACCGGCAGGCCGGTATGCCAGGCGGCATCCACCCAGGTTTCAGTAATACCTTCCAGCGCGTCGCGCGAGGTAAGCCAGATGAGGTCGTGGGGGCGTAATGTTGTGGTCATGATTACATTCCTGAAGTCAGCGAGATAAACAGCGGCAGCGACAGGATACACAGGACTGAGCTTAACAGCAGTACCGCTTCTGCATCCGGTGACTGCACGCCAAAGCGGTTACCAAACACGACCCCGAAGAAGCCCGCGGACAGCGCAATCATCAGAATAGCGGTGATCGCCACGGAGCCGTGCAGACCGAAGATTAAAACGATGCCCCAGGCAATGGCTGGCTGGATAAGCAGCTTAGCGATGGTGGAAGTGATCACCATGGTGTTGATCTGCAGCTTACGGGCAGAGAGGATCACCCCGGTCAGGAACAGCGCCGCAGCGGTGGCAGACAGCCCCAACGGTTTAATTGCAGAGAGGACCAGTTCCGGCATTTTGATGCCGATGGCGGATAAAATCACACCCAGCAGAGGCCCCATCACGATCGGTTTTTTAATGGATCGCCACATCAGCACCGGCAGCATAGAGAGGGTTGAGCCGGAGGTATTGCCCTCAGCGCGCGCTTTTTCCCGCTCCAGGATCAGCAAACAGAACGGCGTCATCAGCACGGACCCGCAGGCAATAGAGACCGCCACAGACAAAGACGTGGTAGATCCTTCACCCAGCACGCTGCCCAGAATCGGCAGACCAAGCGCCGCATAGTTTGGCAGCGCGACGGTGAGCGTCAGCACGGCCGCATCCTGAGGGGATTTTTTAAAGACCTTCGTGGCAAGGAAATAGATGGCTGCGTAGGTGATCCACATCGCCAGAGTCAGTACCAGGATCAGCGGCGACTGCGCCACGATACCGGTCCACGGGGTTTGCACGGTCGCGCTGAACAGCGCGGCAGGCAGCGCAAAATCCATGACGAAGATATTGAGCAGGGAAACATTTTTGTTATCGACCATCTTTGCCTTACCGGCCCAGAATCCCAGCAGCATGATGACGAAAATCGGTGCGAGAGCATGAACAATTACGTAAGTCATAAATCACCTGTGATTAAAAAGAAGTAGCACTGGCGCGATGATTATTATTTTCAGGATGCAGTTTCCCGCACGGGCGTAACGGATACGCCCGTGAGGTTGTGCATCTGGCAGGTCTCTTTTTACTTACCAGCTGGCGCGCATACGTTCGCGTACGAGCGCCGAGCTGCGGCGATTGTCAGCACCCAGACGGCTTTTCAGCGTCGGATCCTGACGAGCGTCACTGATGGCCTGTTGCAGGGTGGTTTTCACCAGCGTCAGGTCGCTATCGGATGGGGCATCCGGGTTGCTGATATCCAGCAGGCTCGAGAGCAGCCCCAGCGTGGCGTAGTTGCTGATGTCATACGCCATAGGTGGAATAGTGGCGGCCAGTTTTTCCAGCGCCTCCACGCTGCGCAGGGTGATCCGCGCGGCAGACGCTTTCCCCATGGCATGGATGAGCACGCCTTTATCGTTAAAAGCAATCAGTCGGTTGGCCTGGTAACCATGCGCCAGAAACGCGCCGGACATGGCTTTACCCACAATCAGGCCAATCACCGCATGACCCGCCAGGCGCGCGTTGGCGTAGGCGGCCGCAGCGCCTGCCAGCGCCTGGTGGATACCAAACGCCTCTTCGCGACGGCCATAAGCCTGGCTTGGGACGTCGATCACCGCCACAATCGGGCGTTTAACGGCTTTATCAGCATCTGCCGCGACGGTTTCGCTGACCACTTTCGCCAGCGTCCAGCCTTCAAGCAGGCCGACTTCCCCTTTCGCCGCGCGCGGGAAGTGGTTGTTGGCATCCGGCACTACGGCGATAAAACGCACCGTTTCACCGTTCAGCTCGCCGTCTGCCGCCTGCACGGACGGGCACAGCCCCTCAATACGTTTGGCGTTCGGGACGAGGGTTTCCAGCCAGCGTTCGCCACGGCTCATTGCGTTACTCATCATTTCACCTCCCGGGCAAAAAGCGCGTTAATCTGTTCGGCATCGGCCTGCTTGCGGGTGTCGAAATTCATCAGGCGGTTCAGGTAATCGTCGTAGTTATCGGTACGATGTTTTGCCGGTACGCCTTTGACGATGGCCTCGTTCATCGCGGCTTTCACCGCATTCACCCCGTCGCCGACCAGCGCGTCCACCAGCCCGCTCTGATAGCGCACCTCGCCGCCGGTCATGCTCCAGATAAACGGACGGTCGCGGGAGTCGTACTCTTCAATGCCCGCTTCCTGCTCAATAACCTGCGGGCCGTTTAACCCCAGACGCGCTTCGCGGGTCACAATCAGGTAGCTGCAAAGCGCCGCGGCGATGGACATGCCGCCGAAGCAGCCCACGGTCCCGGCCACAATCCCGATAACGGGCGTGTAGCGACGCAGGTCAACAATCGCCGCGTGGATATCGGCAATCGCCGCCAGGCCGAGGTTAGCTTCCTGCAGGCGTACGCCGCCGGTTTCGAGGCACAGCACCGCCTGAGTCGGAATGCCGTTGCGGTTATCTTCCGCCGCCAGCTCCAGCGCTGCTGCCATTTTTGCGCCGGAGACCTCGCCCATGCTGCCGCCCTGGAACGCGCCTTCAATCGCCACGACGACCGCAGGCTGGCCGTTGATAGTCCCTTTCGCGACCACCATGCCGTCATCGGCCTGCGGCACAATGCCCTGTGGCCCCAACCACGGAGAGATAATGCCTGCAAACGGATCCAGCAGCTCGCGGTAGCTGCCCTCGTCGAGCAACGCCTGCGCACGCTGGCGCGCTTTTAATTCGATAAAGCTGCTGTCATCACGCATGGCTCACCCCTTCAAAAACCTGTTCGATACGAATGCGCGCCACGCCCGGCGTCGCGCCAAAGTCGTGGATGGTCAGTTTGCCTGCGGGCAGACTGCTGACGGTCTCCAGGCGGCTGAATAATGCCTCCCAGCGTCCACGGCTGTTGTCGACGGAGGTGGTGATATCAATGGTTAAGGTCTGGCCCGGTTCGGCGGTGAACAGCACCTCCATATCCCCGGATCCAACTACCCCTGCCAGCGCCCGGCCGCTTAACGTGCGGCTGGCTGGCATGGTCAATGTGATTTTTTCCATAACATCCTCTTAATGCTTTGAATAGGGCGTTTCGACACGGTCAAGAAACAGCGTGGCGGCAAGCAGGTCGGCGGCACCGCCCGGTGAGGCATTGAGTGTCAGCATCTGGCGATCTAACCGCGCCAGCGCCTGCTGCCCCGCGAGCGTTGCGCATCCTCCGGCGTTCAGTACCGCCCGGGCGCCGTTCTGCATGGCGTCCAGCCCCTCCATTCCAGCGCGCGACAGCACGCAGGTATCGGTGAGCGAAGTCATGATTGCCATCAGCGCGTCGAGTCTGGCGTTTGTTTCGCTGCTGCCGTTGAGGCGGCTCAGGCGAAGCTGCGGCAGCGCGCGCTGCATGATGTGCGGAAACGCCTGCTGAGCCTCTTCCCGCGCGCCAGGTACGCGGTAGCGGTGCGTGGCGCGTAACCCCTTACTGAACACCTTCGGTGCCGCGTCGTCCGGGAGTTGCGCCAGCTGTGCGGCGGTGTTAGCGACGGTTTGCGCGCGGGCGTCGCCACCCAGCATCGCCACCGCGCTCACCAGCAGCCCCAGCGCCCAGATTGCGCCACGGTGCGTATTCACGCCGTCGGTGGCGATCATCATCTGCCGTTCGCCTTCACGGCCAAGGCGGCCAACGGTTTGCCGTAGGGCAATATCCGCCGGACGCTGCCAGCTCTGCTGCGCCAGCGCCTGAAACGTGGAGGTCAGGCTGTGCGCAGAGCACTCCATCAGCGCAAGCGATAAATCGTGGTGCGCGCCGTTCCCCCGACTGTCCACCAGACCGGGTTTCGGGCTTAAGCGTGCTTCGTCAATCAGACACTGCGTGGCGGTTCGCGCCAGCCATTCGGCACCGCCTTCAACCTGAATCTGGGGCAGTAGTGTCATTACCAGCTCCGGAATTTCGCAGGTGGGTTGTAGAGATCGCCGGACCACTCAACGAGGTCAGCCACGCTGCCCGCCGCCAGCAGAGAGCGGGTGGCATCAGTACGGCGAATCCCCATGTCTTCCGGGTACACGACCTTGCCGCTCTGGCGCAGTTCCGCCACGCGTCTGGCATCCACGCCCAGACCGATATCGGTGATACCGGCCACGGCCGCGACCATGGCGCGACGCTCTTCCAGATCTTTTGCCCGGTAGAGGTAGGCAATCCCCTCTTCCGTCAGCACGTGGGTGACGTCATCGCCGTAAATCATCACCGGTGCCAGCGGCATGCCGGAGGCTTTCGCCACGTCAACGGCGTCCAGTTTTTCCACGAAGGTGGGCTTCACGCCCGCCTGGAAGGTTTCCACCATCTGCACGACCAGTTTTTTACCGCGTTGCATCGGGTCGGGTTCGGTGATCATGTTCAGCCAGGCCGGAGTGGCGTGGCGACGGCCGTGTGGATCATGGCCCATGTTCGGCGCGCCGCCGAAGCCGGAGAGACGACCGCGGGTCACCGTTGAGGAGTTGGCGTAACCATCCACCTGCAGGGTTGAGCCGATAAACATATCCACCGCGTACTGGCCCGCCAGCTGGCAGAAGGCGCGGTTGGAGCGCATGGAGCCGTCAGCACCGGTGAAGAACACGTCCGGACGGGCGCGGATGTACTCTTCCATCCCCAGTTCGCCGCCGAAGCAGTGCACGCTCTCCACCCAGCCGCTTTCAATCGCCGGGATCAGCGTCGGATGCGGGTTCAGCGTCCAGTGTTTACAGATTTTGCCCTTCAGGCCGAGCTGTTCACCGTAGGTGGGCAGCAGCAGCTCAATTGCCGCGGTGTTAAAACCGATCCCGTGGTTCAGAGACTGCACCTGATGTTCAGCGTAGATGCCTTTGATGGCCATCATCGCCATCAGGATATGTTCCTGTTTGATCAGGCGCGGGTCGCGGGTAAACAGCGGTTCGATAAAGAATGGCTTGTCGGCCACCACCACGTAGTCAATCCAGGAGCCTGGGATATCAACGCGCGGCAGGTCGCATTCGTCGTCCACCAGCTCGTTAACCTGTGCGATGACGATGCCATCGTGGAACGCGGCGGCCTCCACCAGCGCCGGGGTATCTTCGGTACTTGCCCCGGTGTAGAGATTGCCTTTGCGGTCTGCTTTAAACCCGGCGATCAGCGCCACGTTTGGTGAAAGGTCGACGTAGAGACGTGAATACAGTTCGATATAGGTATGAATAGCACCGATTTCGAGTTGACCATCCTCCAGCAGCTGGGAGATGCGCAGACTCTGTGTGCCGGAGAAGGAGAAGTCCAGCTTACGGGCAATGCCCTTCTCAAAGATATCCAGATGTTCACTGCGGCCAACGCTTGGCATGATCATGTGCAGGTCATGCACAACTTGCGGGTTTACTTCGGCCAGCGAGCGGGAAAGAAAATCCGCCTGCTTCTGGTTGTTGCCTTCCAGAACGACCTTATCGCCTGGTGCGATCAGCTTTTCCAGCATGGCGACAAGGTCGCCGGTTGGCAGAACCTTGCCCTGCACCGGTACGGAGGCCAGACGACGCGCTTTTTCGCTGCGTCGGGTGTTCCATTGCCGGGTGGGTATTTGCCCAGATAACATTATTAACCTCCTGATTCAGCACATCATTTTGATTTGCTTAACGCTGAGTAAAGTCTGCACCCTGGCGGAAAAGGCATCAATTAAGCGTAGAGTGAAATCATTAGCCTGAGAGTAATAATCAAGGTAAATATTTGTGATCGGGATCAGTTCATGCTTCGGAAAACCAGGCTAAACGGGGTACAATTCGGAAGGTATAGTAAATTTCTGACAAGAATCAGCATCGCCCTTATGACCCAAATCATTCCCTCAGACTTCGACCTCACCGCCGAAGACAGCACTGATTTCGTGCCCATGCGCGGCGTGGCCAACCGCCACCTGCAGACCATGCTGCCGCGCCTGATCCGGCGCAAGGTGCAGTTCACTCCGCACTGGCAGCGGCTGGATTTGCCGGACGGTGATTTTCTGGATCTCGCCTGGAGCGAAGATCCCGAACAGGCGCGCCATAAACCCCGCCTGGTGGTGTTTCATGGTCTGGAAGGCAGCCTGCACAGCCCGTATGCCCATGGGTTAATCCAGGCGGCAAAAGCGCGCGGCTGGCTGGGCGTGGTGATGCATTTTCGGGGATGCAGCGGCGAGCCGAATCGTCAGAAACGCATCTATCACTCCGGCGAAACCGAAGATGGCACCTGGTTTTTGCACTGGCTGCGGGATAATTTCGGCACCGTGCCGACGGCGGCGGTGGGCTATTCGCTCGGCGGAAATATGCTGGCCTGTCTGCTGGCTAAAGAGGGAGACGCGGTACCGCTGAATGCCGCGGTGATTGTCTCTGCCCCCTTCATGCTGGAACAGTGCAGCTACCACATGGAGAAAGGCTTTTCCCGGGTCTATCAGCGCTATCTGCTCAACCTGCTAAAAGCCAATGCGGCGCGCAAGCTGAAGGCCTATCCGGATACCCTGCCAGTAAGCCTGCGACAGTTGAAAAAGGTCCGCCGCATTCGTGAGTTCGACGACCTGATCACCGCCAAAATTCATGGGTTCGCCGATGCCATTGACTACTATCGTCAGTGCAGCGCCATGCCGCTGCTCAGCAAGATCACTCAGCCGACGCTGATCATTCACGCGAAAGATGACCCGTTTATGGATCATCACTCCATCCCTGCACAGGAATTTCTGCCCGACAACGTTCACTACCAGCTGACCGAGCACGGCGGCCACGTGGGGTTTGTCGGCGGAACGCTGCGTCGCCCGAAAATGTGGCTGGAGACGCGCATTCCTGACTGGTTAACCCCTTACCTGGACGGTGTAACATGATTATCCCCTGGCAGGATCTGGCGCCCGAAACGCTCGATAATCTGATTGAAAGCTTTGTCTTGCGTGAAGGCACCGATTATGGTGAACATGAACGCTCGCTTGAGCAAAAGGTCAACGATGTTAAACGCCAGCTTAAAAGCGGCGACGTGGTGCTGGTGTGGTCTGAACTGCATGAGACGGTCAATATCATGCCCCGCAACGCGTTTCACGGCTGATCTTTCAACCTTTCCAGTCAGGGAGTTGCTATGTCTGCCAGACATCCGGTTATTGCCGTTACGGGGTCGAGTGGTGCGGGAACCACCACCACCAGCCTCGCGTTTCGCAAGATTTTCGCCCAGTTGAATCTCCGCGCGGCGGAGGTCGAAGGCGACAGCTTTCACCGCTATACGCGCCCGGAGATGGACATGGCCATCCGCAAAGCGCGTGATTTGGGCAAACACATCAGCTACTTCGGCCCGGAGGCCAATGACTTCGGCCTGCTGGAGCAAACGTTTCAGGAGTACGGCCTAAGCGGCAAAGGGCAGTCCCGCAAATATTTGCATACCTACGACGAAGCCGTTCCCTGGAATCAGGTCCCGGGCACCTTTACCCCCTGGCAGCCGCTGCCGGAACCTACCGACGTGCTGTTTTACGAAGGATTGCACGGCGGCGTGGTGACGCCGCATCACGACGTGGCGCGACATGTGGATCTGCTGGTCGGCGTGGTGCCAATCGTTAACCTGGAGTGGATCCAGAAGCTGACGCGAGACATCAGCGAGCGCGGCCATTCACGCGAGGCGGTGATGGATTCGGTCGTTCGCTCAATGGAAGATTACATCAATTACCTGACACCACAGTTTTCCCGCACCCACATCAACTTCCAGCGTGTGCCGACGGTGGACACCTCCAACCCGTTCGCGGCCAAAAGTATCCCGTCGCTGGATGAGAGCTTTGTGGTGATCCATTTCCGCAATCTCGACGGCATCGATTACCCCTGGCTGCTGGCGATGCTGCAGGGCTCGTTTATTTCTCACATGAATACGTTAGTGGTGCCCGGCGGAAAAATGGGGCTGGCGATGGAGCTGATCATGACGCCGCTGGTGCAGCGCTTGATGGAAGGGAAACAGATCGCATAATCATATTCCCTCTCCCTTTGGGAGAGGGTTAGGGTGAGGGCATCAACATGCACGATGCCCCATTAATTACGCCTCGATCACTTCATACGAATGGGTAATTTTTACCGCTTTCTCCAGCATTAACGCCACAGAGCAGTATTTCTCCGCAGACAGATCCACCGCGCGTGAGACGGCAGCATCTTTCAGCGCTTTCCCGGTGACAACAAAATGCAGGTTAATGTGCGTGAACAGGCGTGGCGCCTCTTCGCGACGTTCTGACGTGAGCTTGACCTCACAGTCGGTCACATCATGACGGCCCTTTTGCAGAATCGACACCACGTCAATCGCGCTGCATCCCCCTGCCGCCATCAGCACCATCTCCATTGGGCTGGGTGCTTTATCGCCGGAGTTACCGTCCATCAAAATCTGGTGTCCCGACGAGGACTCGCCCAGGAACGTTAAACCTTCTACCCATTTCACGCGCGCTTGCATATTCATTAGCTCCAACGTTGCATTTTTGGTGACAGATTACGCGTGCGTTACATTTCTCGCAATGGAAGGCGACCTGCGTCATGCTGAAGCGAGACACCAGGAGACACGCGGCGAAAGCTATGCTAAAACACTCTGGATGCTACAGTAATACATTGACGTTACACATGTATGCAGAGGACATCAAACTTTACTGGCTGCGAAACGTTACGACAGCCGACTTCCCAGGTATGGGTAAGAATTCGATTGCAACCCCAGAGTCCGGATGCATCTTATGACTCTGGTGACAGCTTATAACAGAGGATAACAGCGCATGGTGCTTGGCAAACCGCAAACAGACCCGACTCTCGAATGGTTCTTGTCTCATTGCCACATTCATAAGTACCCATCGAAGAGCACGCTGATTCACCAGGGTGAAAAAGCGGAAACGTTGTATTACATCGTCAAAGGCTCGGTGGCAGTGCTGATCAAAGATGAAGAAGGGAAAGAGATGATCCTTTCTTATCTGAACCAGGGCGATTTTATCGGTGAACTGGGCCTGTTTGAAGAAGGCCAGGAACGTAGCGCCTGGGTTCGTGCAAAGACAGCATGTGAAGTGGCTGAAATTTCCTACAAGAAATTCCGTCAGTTGATTCAGGTTAACCCTGACATCCTGATGCGTCTTTCTTCGCAGATGGCTCGCCGTCTGCAGGTGACATCAGAGAAAGTGGGTAACCTCGCCTTCCTGGACGTGACCGGCCGTATCGCGCAGACCCTGCTGAACCTGGCGAAACAGCCAGACGCTATGACCCACCCTGACGGCATGCAAATTAAAATTACCCGCCAGGAAATTGGCCAGATCGTCGGTTGCTCCCGTGAAACAGTGGGCCGTATCCTGAAAATGCTGGAAGATCAGAACCTGATCTCCGCCCACGGTAAAACCATCGTGGTTTACGGAACCCGTTAATCCCGATAAAACGGCGTGCCATCGCAAGGTGTCACGCCGTTTTTGTCTCTACTCCCCATGTGGCGCAGGCTGATTTATCACCCGGAAGTTAACTACGCACTGCGACAAACGCTGGTGTTGTGCCTTCCTGTGGCCGTGGGCCTGATCCTTGGGCATCTTCAGCAGGGGCTGCTGTTTTCACTGGTTCCCGCCTGCTGCAACATTGCCGGTCTCGACACCCCGCATAAGCGTTTTTTCAAACGTCTGATTATCGGCGGTTCGCTGTTTGCCGGGTGTAGCCTGGCCGTGCAGCTTTTGCTGGCCCGCGATATTCCGCTGCCGCTGATCCTGAGCGTGCTGGCGATGACGCTGGGGGTGACCGCCGAAATCAGTTCGCTGCACGCGCGTTTACTGCCCGCCTCACTCATCGCGGCCATCTTTACCCTGAGTCTCGCAGGTAACATGCCAGTGTGGGAGCCGCTGCTGATCTACGCCCTTGGTACGCTATGGTATGGCCTGTTTAACTGGTTCTGGTTCTGGCTGTGGCGGGAACAGCCGCTGCGTGAATCCCTGAGCCTGCTCTATGTCCAGCTTGCGGAGTACTGCGAAGCCAAATACACACTGCTGACCCAGCATACCGACCCGGAAAAATCGCTGCCGCCGCTGCTGACGCGCCAGCAGAAGGTGGTGGATCTGATAAGCCAGTGCTACCAGCAACTGCATATGCTGGCCGCCAACAAGAACCACGAATATAAACGGCTGCTGCGCACCTTCCAGGTGGGGCTGGATCTGCAGGAGCATATCTCCGTGAGCCTGCACCACCCGAAGGAGGTGCAAAAGCTGGTGGAGCGCAGCCATGCCGAAGCGGTGATCCGCTGGAACGCGCAGACCGTGTCCGCACGCCTGCGGGTACTGGCCGACGACATTCTTTATCACCGTTACCCCACCCGCTTTAACATGGACAAGCAGCTCGGCGCACTGGAGAAAATCGCCCGCCAGCACGAGGATAACCCGGTAGGCCAGTTTGCCGCCTGGCACTTCAGCCGTATTGCCCGCGTCCTGCGTACCCAGCGCCCGCTCTATCCCCGCGATCTGATGGCGGATAAGCAAAAGCGCCTGCCGCTGCTGCCTGCGCTTAAAAGCTATCTCTCGTTTAAATCTTCCGCCCTGCGCAACGCCGCCCGGATTAGCGTGATGCTGAGCATCGCCAGCCTGATGGGCATGGCGCTGCATCTGCCCAAACCCTACTGGATATTAATGACGGTACTGTTTGTTACCCAGAACGGCTACGGCGCCACGCGAGTGCGTATTCTGCACCGGGCGGGCGGAACCATGGCGGGGTTGATTATCGCCGGCGTAACGCTGCACTTCCACGTGCCGGAAGGCTATACACTGGCAGGCATGCTATTGATTACCCTGGTGAGCTACCTGATCATCCGCAAAAACTACGGCTGGGCGATGGTGGGCTTTACGGTCACGGCGGTATACACCCTGCAATTGCTTACGCTCAATGGCGAACAGTTTATTGTCGCCAGGCTTATCGATACCCTGATTGGCTGTCTGATTGCCTTTGGTGGTATGGTCTGGCTGTGGCCACAATGGCAAAGCGGCCTGCTCAGGCAGAACGCCCACGACGCGCTGGAGGCCGACCAGCAGGCTATCCGCCTGATCCTGAGCGACGATCCGCAGCCCTCCCCGCTGGCGTATCAGCGGATGAAGGTCAACCAGGCGCATAACGCCCTGTTCAACTCGCTGAATCAGGCGATGCAGGAGCCCGGCTTTAACTCGCACTATCTGGCGGATATGAAGCTCTGGGTAACGCACAGTCAGTTCATCGTCGAACATATCAACGCGATGACCACGCTGGCGCGTGAACATACCATGCTAACGCCAGACCTGGCGCAGCGCTATTTGCAGTCGTGTGAGATTGCCCTGCAGCGGTGTCAGCAGCGTCTGGAGTATGACGCGCCGGGTGAATCGGGGGATTCGAACATTCTGGAAGCGCCGGAAACGCTCACCCACGGGCCAATGAGCACGCTGGAGCAGCATCTGCAACGCATTCTGGGGCATCTGAACACCATGCACACCATTTCGTCGGTGGCATGGCGTCAGCGTCCGCATCACGGCATCTGGTTAACGCGGCGGTTAAAACGAACCGAGTATTAGCCTTTAACGATCTTCGCGACCGCCGCAGCAAAGCGGGTTAATCCATCTTCAATATCGTTCTCTTCGACCACCAGCGACGGCGCAAAGCGCATCACGTCCGGGCCGGCGTTGAGCACCATCACCCCTTCGTGAGCAGCGGCGTGCAGGAAATCGCGCGCGCGGCCTTTGTACTGCGGCTTCAGCTCTGCGCCAATCAGCAGTCCCATGCCACGGATCTCGCTGAAGACGTCGTACGTTTCGTCGATCTGCTGCAGATGTTTCACGAACAGCTCGCGCTTCGCCTGAACGCCGCTTAATACCTCCGGCGTATTGATGATATCAAACGCCGCACCGGCGATGGCGCAGGCCAGCGGGTTTCCGCCGTAGGTGGAGCCGTGAGAGCCAACGTGGAACGCGGAGGCGATCTCCTGGGTGGTGAGCACCGCGCTGACCGGGAAGCCGCCGCCGAGCGCTTTGGCGCTGGTCAGAATATCCGGCGTCACGCCGTAGTGCATATAGGCGAACAGGGAGCCTGTACGCCCCATCCCGCTCTGGACTTCATCAAACACCAGCAGCGCCTGATGCTGATCGCACAGCGCGCGCAGCCCTTTGAGGAATTCCGGCGTTGCCGCCGTCACGCCACCTTCACCCTGAATCGGCTCAACCACGACCGCGCAGGTATGGTCATCCATCACCGCTTTCACCGCATGCAGATCGTTAAACGGCACATGAATGATATCGGCGGGTTTCGGACCGAAACCGTCGGAATACTTCGGCTGGCCGCCAACGGAAACGGTAAACAGCGAACGACCGTGGAAAGCGTTATGGAAAGCGATGATTTTGGTTTTGTATGGGCTGTGGCGTGTGGAAGCGTAGTAGCGCGCCAGCTTGAAGGCGGTTTCGTTGGCTTCGGTCCCGGAGTTCATAAACAGCACGCGCTCGGCGAAAGTCGCGTCAATGATCTTGCGCCCCAGGCGCAATGCCGGTTCGTTGGTAAAGACGTTGCTGGTGTGCCACAGGGTTTCGCCCTGGGTTTTCAGTGCCTCGACCAGTGCAGGATGGCAATGCCCCAGCGCCGTCACCGCAATCCCCCCGGCGAAATCCACGTACTCTTTCCCCTGCTGATCCCAGACGCGGCTGCCTTTTCCCTTTACCGGGATAAACTCGGCCGGTGCATAAATCGGCAGAATGACTTCATCGAATGTCGCGCGGGTAATTGCAGATTGTTCAGTTGCCATGTCATGACCATCCATTTTATGTCACATTGATTGTGAAAATATAATCACAAAATATGCATAAAAAATCACAGCAAGGCAACAGATATTCAGCGATTGAGGAAATTAGCCAGCAGCTGGTGCCCCTGTTCGCTGAGAATACTCTCCGGGTGGAACTGCACCCCTTCGAGATCCCATTCACGATGGCGAATGCCCATGATCTCCTGCGTCTCGCTCCAGGCGGTCACCTCAAAGCAGTCGGGCAGCGTCGGCGGATCAATCACCAGAGAATGGTAGCGCGTGACGGTTAACGGGTTATTTAACCCGCTAAACACGCCCGTGCCGGTGTGGGTAACCGGTGAGGTTTTACCGTGCATCACCCTGGCAGCACGGACGATGGTGGCGCCAAACACCTGCCCGATGGCCTGATGGCCAAGGCAGACGCCAAGTATCGGCAGCCTGCCGGCGTAGTGGCGGATCACATCCAGAGAGATTCCCGATTCCGATGGGGTACACGGCCCCGGCGAGATAACGATTTTCTTTGGGGCCAGCGCGTCAATCTCGGTCAGGCTGATGTCGTCGTTACGGCGGACAACCACCTCTGCACCCAGTTCACAAAAATACTGGTAAAGGTTCCAGGTGAAGGAATCGTAGTTATCAATCAGCAGAATCATGGCGGCTCCCGAAAAAAATGCCGCCCTATTCTACTCAGATTCCCGCGCTTCGCTCACTACTTTGGCAAAGATAGCGTTCAGGGCGGACAAATCTCCCGTTGCGCCGCTCTGGTTAGCCGCGACCCACTGCTCAGGATCGATATCGCGCCAGTCCAGCAGGTAACCCGCATGGATCGCCAGCTGTTCAAAGAAAACACGCTGAGCAATGCCATTACCGCTGGCAAAAGGATGCAGCATATTGATTTCACAATAGTAATGGCTTATCCGCTCGATAAACTCCTCTTTCTGAAGACCCACCAGGTACCGGTCGCTTTCCAGTGCCGACATCAACTCATTGCCCATCTTCTCAATATATTCGAAATGGCAAAAAGGAATCTCCCCTTTGAAAATATCGTCCGTACGGTATTCACCTGCCCGTTTCATCTCTCTACGATACAGATGGCGGTGAATAAGGCACAGATGGGGCAACCCAGGCGCTGAAGGCCCAAGTTCCAGCGTCTCAATCTGGGGCTCTGAAGGACCATGACCCTTTTCAAGGAGACAACTGGCCTGAAAATTGACGTTACGCTGCTGCTCCCAGAGACGGGATTTTTGCTTATCGGTGAGTTTTTTCACTTAACGCCTCCCTGAATATGTCCGTTTGCCAAAGTATAAGCAGCAAAACGCGCTTTCGCAGGGAGGGCTAACAACACGGGCGAGACGCGCCCGTGTCAAAAAGGATTACGGCAGTACTTTTGCAGAGAGGATCACGACCGGTTTGGATGGTACATTCTGGTATGGCCCAACGTCGTGGGTCTGTACCTGAGAAATCTTGTCCGCCACGTCCATTCCTTTTACCACTTTACCAAACACCGCATAGCCGAAGTCACGCTGGCCGTGGTCGAGGAAGGCGTTATCCGCCACGTTGATAAAGAACTGGCTAGTAGCGCTGTCTTTATCCGCCGTACGCGCCATGGCGATGGTGCCACGGGTGTTCAGCAGGCCGTTGTCCGCTTCGTTTTTGATCGGTGGATTCGGCTGTTTCTGCTGCATCTGCTCGTTGAAACCGCCGCCCTGCACCATAAAGCCTGGGATCACGCGGTGGAAGGTGGTGTTGTTGTAAAAGCCGCTGTTTACGTAGTCGAGGAAGTTTTTCACAGAAACCGGGGCTTTCTGGCTATTCAGTTCCAGCTCAATATTCCCTGCGGAGGTGGTCAGCAGAACATGAGGGTCCCCTTTTGCTGCCAGCGCAGCCGGGGAAACGGCAGAAAGAGCAAACACAGCTGCGACAGCCGCCAGTGTTGATTTGAGCATGAGAATTCCTTAACAAAGCGCAGTATAAAAAGCGAATGGCTTGATTCTAAAGAGCAGTATGAACGGAGACCAGCCTTTTACCTAATTTTACGAAATTGAAACAGTTGTTACCGCGCAAACGATTGGTTATGACGCAATTTTATGTGATCACGATCACATAAAAACCTGCAATGAAGATCATATTTTCTTTAAAAGATATGAATGGATCACTTTCGCGACTAAAATCTGCCCGCTCTCAGCGCCTATCCGGCGCTTTTCTTTTCCTGAACAGGCCAGACATGACTAACAGCAATCGTATCAAGCTCACATGGATCAGCTTCTTCTCCTACGCCCTGACCGGCGCGTTGGTGATCGTCACCGGGATGGTGATGGGAAATATCGCAGACTACTTCCAGCTGCCCGTTTCCAGCATGAGTAACACCTTCACCTTCCTCAACGCGGGGATCCTGATCTCCATTTTCCTGAATGCCTGGCTGATGGAAATTGTTCCGCTGAAAACGCAGCTGCGTTTTGGTTTTGTGCTGATGGTCGCCGCCGTGGCGGGTCTGATGCTGAGCCACAGCATCGCCCTGTTCTCCGCCGCCATGTTCGTGCTCGGTCTGGTCAGCGGGATCACCATGTCGATTGGTACCTTCCTGATTACCCATATGTATGAAGGCCGTCAGCGCGGCGCGCGCCTGCTGTTTACCGACTCCTTCTTCAGCATGGCCGGGATGATTTTCCCGATGGTCGCGGCCGTTCTGCTGGCGCGCAGCATTGAGTGGTACTGGGTCTACGCCTGTATCGGCCTGGTTTACGTGGCCATCTTCATTCTGACCTTCGGCTGCGAATTCCCGGTTCTGGGTAAAAAAGCACAGACCACGGCAGAGCCTGTGGCGAAAGAGAAATGGGGTATCGGCGTACTGTTCCTCTCCATTGCCGCACTGTGCTACATCCTGGGTCAGCTGGGCTTTATCTCCTGGGTGCCGGAATACGCCAAAGGTCTGGGCATGAGCCTGAACGACGCGGGTAAACTGGTGAGCGATTTCTGGATGTCTTACATGTTTGGCATGTGGGCGTTTAGCTTCATCCTGCGCTTCTTCGATCTGCAGCGCATCCTGACCGTGCTGGCAGGCCTGGCTACCGTGCTGATGTATCTGTTCATCAACGGTTCCCCGGACCACATGCCGTGGTTCATTCTGACCCTGGGCTTCTTCTCCAGCGCCATTTATACGTCGATCATCACCCTGGGCTCCCTGCAGACCAAAGTGGCCTCGCCGAAGCTGGTGAACTTCGTCCTGACCTGCGGCACCATCGGCACCATGCTGACCTTTGTGGTGACGGGCCCGATCGTCGCCCACAGCGGTCCGCTGGCGGCGCTGCACACCGCTAACGGCCTGTACGCCGTGGTGTTCATCATGTGCTTCATCCTGGGCTTTGTAACTCGCCACCGCCAGCATAACGCTGCAGCGGCGTCGCACTAATCCCTGCGCCCCTCTGCGCTACGCAGAGGGGCTGTTTCTGGCAAAACTTATCTCTTCTCCCCCGCTATCCATCTGGATCCAGGTCTGCGCAAGCTGCGTGGTGGCAATAATCCGCCCCTGCCGAATGGACCAGCGCACCGGCACCTGACAGCGTACCGCCTCAAACCCACTCTCTGCAGGCAAAATCACCAGGTTCGCCGGGTTACCCGTCTCAATACCGTAATCGCTCAGGCCAAAGGTGCGGGCGCTGTTATGGGTGATCAGGTTCAGGCCGCTGTCAATTTGCGGGTAGCCCATCATCTGACAAACATGTAGCCCCATATGCAGCACCTGCAGCATATTGCCGGTACCGAGCGGATACCATGGATCAAACACATCATCATGACCAAAGCAGACGTTAATGCCCGCCGCCTGTAGCTCCTTCACGCGGGTAATGCCCCGACGCTTCGGATAGTCGTCAAAGCGCCCCTGCAGGTGGATATTCACCAGCGGATTCGCCACGAAGTTAATACCCGACATCTTCAGCAGGCGGAACAGCCGCGAGGTGTACGCGCCGTTGTAAGAGTGCATGGCGGTGGTGTGGCTGGCCGTGACCCGCGCGCCAATGCCAGCTTCATAGGCCAGCGTGGCGACCGTCTCCACAAAGCGGGACTGCTCATCGTCGATTTCATCACAATGAATATCCAGCGGACGGTCGTATTTCTTCGCCAGGTCAAAGGCGATATGCAGGGACTGCACGCCGTATTCCCGGGTGAATTCGAAGTGCGGGATGGCACCCACCACATCCGCGCCCAGCGTTAATGCCTCTTCCAGCAGCGCCGCGCCGTTCGGGTAAGAGAGAATGCCTTCCTGCGGGAATGCCACGATTTGCAGCGTCACCCACGGGGCGACCTCCTGTTTAACCTCCAGCATCGCCTTCAGGGCGGTAAGTGTCGGGTCGGAGACATCCACGTGGGTGCGGACAAACTGGATCCCGTTGGCAATTTGCCACTTCAGCGTTTTCCATGCGCGCGCTTTGACATCTTCATGGCTGAGCAGCGCCTTACGCTCCGCCCAGCGTTCAATCCCTTCAAACAGCGTGCCGGACTGGTTCCAGTGTGGCTCGCCCGCCGTCTGCGTGGTATCCAGGTGAATATGCGGCTCAATAAACGGTGGAATGGCAAGTCCGCCGCGGGCATTCAAGACTTCATAGCTTTCGCTGTGGGTCTCGTCCATGGGCGTGATAGCACCAAACCGACCGTTCTCGATGGCGATCTGCCACAGCCCTTCGCGATCCGGTAAACGAACATTCTGCACAAGCCAAAGCGGTGTTGTAGACATACCTTTCCCCTGAAAAACGCGGCTGAAATTAAGGAGTACCTGTTTTTCCAAAAATAGCCACTCTTTTTGTACATAAAATCGACGACAACGAAAAGCCAGCGATTTCCATAACTTATAAAAATCCTGACAAATCATACATATACCACCTAAGGAGTAGGCGAAGGCGTATTTGATTTGCATCAATAAGTGCCCCTGCTGAATCGTTAAGGTAGGCAGTAATAGAAAAGAAATCGAGGCAAAAATGAGCAAAGTCAGACTCGCTATCATCGGTAACGGCATGGTCGGCCACCGCTTTATTGAGGATCTTCTCGATAAAGCCAGCGCTGAGCAGTTCGATATTACCGTGTTCTGTGAAGAACCCCGCAAGGCGTACGACCGTGTGCACTTGTCTTCCTACTTCTCCCATCATACCGCCGAAGAGCTCTCTCTGGTGCGTGAAGGTTTCTATGAGAAGCATGGCGTAAAAGTGCTGGTGGGCGAACGCGCTATCACCATCAACCGTCAGGAGAAAGTGATCCACTCCAGCGCTGGCCGTACGGTTTTTTACGACAAGCTGATCATGGCGACTGGCTCATATCCGTGGATCCCGCCTATCAAAGGTTCGGAAACACAGGATTGCTTCGTTTACCGTACCATTGAAGATCTCAACGCCATCGAATCCTGCGCACGTCGCAGTAAACGCGGCGCAGTGGTCGGGGGCGGCCTGCTGGGTCTGGAAGCAGCCGGAGCGTTGAAAAACCTCGGCGTTGAAACGCACGTCATCGAATTTGCCCCGATGCTGATGGCCGAACAGCTGGACCACATGGGTGGCGATCAGCTGCGCCGTAAGATTGAAAGCATGGGCGTGAAAGTCCACACCAGCAAAAACACCAAAGAGATTGTGCAGGAAGGCACCGAAGCGCGTAAAACCATGCGCTTTGCCGACGGCAGCGAGCTCGAAGTCGACTTTATCGTCTTCTCCACCGGTATTCGTCCACGCGACAAGCTGGCCACCCAGTGCGGTCTGGCGGTTGCCCAGCGCGGCGGGATCATGGTGAACGATACCTGCCAGACCTCCGACCCGGATATCTATGCTATCGGCGAATGTGCCAGCTGGAATAACCGCGTGTACGGTCTGGTGGCGCCGGGCTATAAAATGGCACAGGTCGCCGTTGACCATATCCTCGGAAACGAAAACGCCTTCGAAGGCGCGGACTTGAGCGCCAAGCTGAAGCTCCTGGGCGTGGACGTGGGCGGCATCGGCGATGCGCATGGCCGCACGCCGGGCGCGCGCAGCTACGTTTATCTCGACGAGAGCAAAGAGATCTATAAACGCCTGATCGTCAGCCAGGACAACAAAACCCTGCTCGGCGCGGTGCTGGTGGGCGACACCAGCGACTACGGCAACCTGCTGCAACTGGTGCTGAACGCCATCGAACTGCCGGAGAATCCGGACGCGCTGATCCTCCCGGCGCACGCTTCCAGCGGCAAGCCGTCTATCGGCGTCGATAAACTGCCGGACAGCGCGCAGATCTGCTCCTGCTTCGACGTCACCAAAGGCATGTTGATCTCCGCCATCAACAAAGGCTGTCACACCGTTGCGGCGCTGAAAGCGGAAACCAAAGCCGGGACCGGCTGCGGCGGCTGTATTCCTCTGGTCACTCAGGTGCTGAACGCCGAACTGGCGAAACAGGGCATCGAAGTGAACAACAACCTGTGCGAGCACTTCGCGTACTCTCGCCAGGAGCTGTATCACCTGATCCGCGTGGAAGGCATTAAATCCTTCGACGAACTGCTGGCCAAGCACGGCCAGGGCTATGGCTGCGAAGTGTGTAAACCGACCGTCGGCTCCCTGCTGGCCTCCTGCTGGAATGAGTACATCCTCAAATCAGAACATACGCCGCTGCAGGACACCAACGACAACTTCCTGGCAAATATCCAGAAAGACGGGACTTACTCCGTTATCCCACGCTCTGCGGGCGGTGAAATCACCCCGGAAGGGCTGGTGGCCGTGGGCCGTATCGCGCGTGAATTTAACCTCTACACCAAAATCACCGGTTCCCAGCGTATCGGCCTGTTTGGTGCACAGAAAGATGACCTGCCGGAGATCTGGCGTCAGCTGATTGAGGCGGGCTTCGAAACCGGTCACGCGTATGCCAAAGCGCTGCGCATGGCAAAAACCTGCGTGGGCAGCACCTGGTGCCGCTACGGCGTGGGCGACAGCGTGGGCTTCGGCGTCGAGCTGGAAAACCGCTACAAAGGCATTCGTACCCCGCACAAAATGAAGTTCGGCGTCTCCGGCTGTACCCGTGAATGTGCCGAAGCGCAGGGGAAAGACGTGGGGATCATCGCCACCGAGAAAGGCTGGAACCTGTACGTCTGCGGTAACGGCGGGATGAAACCACGCCACGCTGACCTGCTGGCGGCCGATCTTGACCACGACACGCTGATTCAGTATCTCGACCGCTTCATGATGTTCTACATCCGTACCGCCGACAAACTGACCCGTACCGCTTCCTGGCTGGATAATCTGGAGGGTGGCATCGACTACCTGAAGTCGGTCATCATCGACGATAAGCTGGGCCTGAACGAACATCTGGAAGCGGAGATGGCGCGCCTGCGCGCGGCGGTGATTTGCGAGTGGACGGAAACCGTCAACACGCCAGCGGCACAGACACGCTTCAAACACTTCATCAACAGCACCCAGCGCGACCCGAACGTGCAGGTAGTAGCAGAGCGCGAACAGCATCGTCCGGCGACACCTTATGAACGTATTCCGGTGACGCTGGTGGAGGAAAACGCATGAGCCAGTGGGTAAACATCTGCAACATTAACGACATTCTGCCGGCAACCGGCGTCTGTGCGCTGCTGGGAAACGAGCAGGTCGCGATTTTCCGCCCTCGCCACGACGAACAGGTTTTTGCCATCAGCAATATCGACCCGTTTTTTGAGGCCAGCGTCCTCTCCCGCGGGCTGATTGCCGAGCATCAGGGTGAACTGTGGGTCGCCAGTCCGCTGAAAAAACAGCGTTTCCGTTTAAGCGACGGATTGTGCATGGAAGATGAAAGCTACTCGGTGAAGCACTACGACGTTCGCGTGAAGGACGGCCAGGTGCAGTTAAAAGCCTAACCCCCCGCCTTTCCTATAGGAAAGGCTTATGACCCCTTATGGGTAACGGCAGGAAAAACCGTATGTTTCCGGCGATTCCTGCTGTTATTCTGACGTCAATTCTTACCCCCTCCATGAATGCTGTGAGGTAATGTCGTGAACCACCTGCCGATTTTCTGTCAATTACGCCATCGCGACTGCCTGCTTGTGGGTGGCGGCGATGTGGCTGAACGCAAAGCCCGCTTGCTGTTAGAGGCAGGTGCCCGTCTTACGGTTAACGCCCTCGCCTTCGCACCACAGTTTGAAGCCTGGGCGAAGGAAGGGATGCTCACGCTGAATCAGGGGGAGTTTAACGAGTCCCTGCTGGATACCTGCTGGCTGACTATTGCCGCGACGGATGACGATGAAGTGAATCAGCGCGTTAGCGATGCCTGCGAAGCGCGCCGTATATTCTGCAACGTGGTGGATGCGCCGAAAGAAGCCAGCTTTATCATGCCGTCGATAATCGACCGTTCACCGCTGATGATTGCGGTGTCGTCAGGTGGCCGCTCGCCGGTTCTCGCCCGCCTGCTGCGGGAAAAACTGGAAGCACTGCTGCCGCAACATCTTGGGCAAATTGCCCACTATGCAGGGCAACTGCGTTCACGAGTGAAGCAAACCTTCGCGACCGTGGGCGAGCGCCGTCGCTTCTGGGAAAAATTCTTCGTCAATGACCGGCTGGCCCAGTCGCTGGCCAATCAGGACGTGAAGGCGGTTGAAGAGACGACCGAGCAGTTACTCTCTGAACCGCTGGATCATCGTGGCGAGGTGGTTCTGGTAGGCGCAGGCCCCGGTGATGCGGGATTACTGACGCTGAAAGGACTCCAGCAGATCCAGCAGGCCGATACCGTTGTGTATGACCGTCTGGTCTCCGATGAGATCATGAATCTGGTACGTCGCGATGCGGACCGGGTGTTTGTGGGTAAACGTGCGGGTTATCACTGCGTGCCGCAGGAAGAGATTAATCAGATCCTGCTGAGAGAAGCGCAAAAAGGAAAACGTGTGGTGCGCCTGAAGGGCGGGGATCCGTTTATCTTTGGTCGCGGCGGCGAGGAACTGGAAACCCTGTGCAACGCAGGTATTCCGTTCTCTGTGGTGCCTGGCATTACGGCAGCATCTGGCTGTTCGGCATACTCCGGTATTCCATTGACCCATCGTGATTACGCGCAGAGCGTGCGTCTGGTGACGGGGCACCTGAAAACCGGCAGCGAACTGGACTGGCACAACCTGGCCGCCGAAAAGCAGACGCTGGTCTTCTATATGGGGCTGAATCAGGCCGCTACGATCCAGGCGAAATTACTGGAACACGGCATGGAAACGGATATGCCCGTCGCACTGGTGGAAAACGGCACCTCCATTAAGCAGCGCGTGGTAAATAGCGTGCTGACACAGCTGGGTGAGCTGGCGCAGCAGGTTGAAAGCCCGGCGCTGATTATTGTCGGCCGCGTGGTTGAACTGCGCGATAAACTCAACTGGTTCTCAAATCACTAGCGCATATTCTCCCCTCTTCGAGTAGTCCTTAACCGGACTACTCCCCTGTTACTGCTGTCGATAACATACCTCCCGCGAAATGGAACTTTTCCATTTATTCCCTCGTGTTACATCCAATTTAGTTTTTTTAAGACAAGGAATGCGTATGTTCAAACTGGCTAAAGCTGCCGTTCTGGTAGGCCTGTTATCGACTCTGACGGCCTGCACCGGCCACGTGCAAAACACCAAAAATAACTGCAGCTACGATTACCTGCTGCACCCGGCGATCTCCATTTCGAAGATCATCGGGGGTTGTGGCCCGGCGGCACAGCAGTAAGCTGTTTTACAGGTGTAAAAAAACCGGGGATTCCCCGGTTTTTTTGTTTAGAAAAGTGCGGCGTGATGCCCTCACCCTGGCCCTCTCCCACAGGGAGAGGGTACAAACCCTAAAAACGGTAACGTCGTTACCGTTTTGCTTTTACCTACGGCTTACCCACAAACCCAATCGCTTCGTACACCGCTTTCAGGGTTTCTGACGCGCGCGCGCTGGCTTTTTCAGCGCCCTCTTTCATCACCTTCTGCAGGAAGGCTTCATCGTTACGGTAGCGGTGATAACGCTCCTGCAGCTCGGTCAGCATACCGGAAACGGCATCCGCCACTTCGCCTTTCAGGTGGCCGTACATCTTGCCTTCAAAGTGCTGCTCCAGCTCAGGAATGCTCTGGCCGGTCACACCGGAGAGGATATCCAGCAGGTTGGAAACCCCCGCTTTGTTCTGTACATCGTAGCGCACAACAGGCGGCTCGTCGGAGTCGGTCACGGCACGCTTGAGCTTTTTAACCACCGATTTCGGATCTTCCAGCAGGCCGATAACGTTGTTGCGGTTATCGTCAGACTTGGACATCTTTTTGGTCGGCTCCAGCAGCGACATCACGCGTGCACCAGATTTTGGAATAAATGGCTCTGGCACTTTGAACACTTCGCCATACAGGGCATTAAAGCGCTGGGCGATATCACGGCTCAGTTCAAGATGTTGCTTCTGGTCTTCACCCACCGGTACCTGGTTAGTCTGATACAGTAGAATGTCAGCCGCCATCAGCACCGGATAGTCAAACAGACCGGCGTTAATGTTCTCGGAATAGCGCGCGGATTTATCCTTGAACTGCGTCATGCGGCTCAGTTCACCAAAGTAGGTGTAGCAGTTCAGCGCCCAGCCAAGCTGTGCATGCTCCGGCACGTGAGACTGAACGAAGATGGTGCTCTTTTCAGGATCGATCCCGCAGGCCAGATAGAGCGCCAGGGTGTCCAGCGTGGCTTTACGCAGCTTCTCAGGATCCTGACGGGCGGTAATAGCATGCAGATCCACAATGCAGTAAATGCAATGGTAGTCATCCTGCATGCTAACCCACTGACGTAACGCACCCATGTAGTTACCAATGGTCAATTCACCTGACGGCTGGGCGCCACTAAAAACGATGGGCTTAGTCATTTTTCAATTCCTGATGTTCACTGTATGAAAGCCCGAGTGCGGGCAACAAATCTTTGAAGCGATCGAACACGACGTCCGGCTCACTCAGGGTAATGGCCTCACCGTAGTTGTAGCCATAAGTTAACCCCACGGAGGGACAACCCGCCGCTCTGGCAGCCAGAATATCATTGCGTGAATCACCGACAAAGAGCAGCTCAGCAGGTGTTAAGGATAATTTTCCTGCCACCAGCAACAGCGGTTCCGGGTGCGGCTTTTTATTCTGTACGTCATCACCGCCCACAATCACGGTGAAGTATTTCGCGATATCCAGTGCGTCCAGCAATGGCGCAACAAACGGCGTCGGCTTGTTGGTAACCAGCCCCAACGGAATGCCTTTCGCATGCAGCGCGCTCAGCGTTTCCTTCACGTCCGGGAACAGGAAGCTGCCTTCTTCAACGGTTTCTGCGTAGAAACGGTCAAACAGTTTGCGCAGAATACGCAGTTGTTCTTCCTGCGGGATATCCGCGTGATCAACGCTCGGTTTACCCTGTGCGGAACGTTGTGACGCACGCTCCTGGCGAGCCCACGTCAGGGCGCGCTCCATCAGGACATCTGCGCCATTACCAATCCACGTCACGACGCGATCTTCGCCCGCGACGGGCAGTTCAAGGGCATACAGCGCCTGGTCGACGGCGCTCGTTAAGCCCGGCGCGCTGTCAACCAGCGTGCCATCGAGGTCAAATGCAATACCCCGGGTTGCCTGCAATTTATCCATGACTTACCTTCGCCAGCTCGCGGCGCATTTCATCTATAACTTTTTTGTAATCCGGTTGGTCGAAAATTGCCGAACCTGCAACGAACATATCCGCGCCCGCAGCCGCAATTTCACCAATGTTATTCACCTTCACGCCACCATCCACTTCCAGACGGATGTCATAACCTGACTCATCAATACGACGGCGCACTTCACGCAGTTTATCGAGCGTGTGAGGAATGAATGACTGCCCGCCAAAGCCCGGGTTAACGGACATCAGCAAGATAACGTCCAGCTTATCCATCACATAGTCGAGATAGCTCAGCGGCGTTGCCGGGTTAAAGACCAGGCCCGCTTTACAGCCGTTTTCTTTAATCAGCTGCAGCGTGCGGTCAACGTGTTCAGACGCTTCCGGGTGGAAAGTAATGATACTGGCGCCCGCCGCGGCAAAATCAGGCACGATGCGGTCAACCGGTTTCACCATCAGATGGACGTCAATGGGCGCGGTAATACCGTAGTTACGCAGCGCCTTGAGCACCATGGGGCCAATGGTCAGATTAGGAACGTAGTGGTTATCCATAACGTCGAAATGGACGACATCCGCACCCGCGGCGAGCGCGTTAGCAGTGTCCTCACCCAGGCGGGCAAAATCGGCCGACAGAATTGAGGGAGCAATCAAAAACTGTTTCATCCGCATCTCCTTGAAATGTGTTTACCGGCGGGCAAAACGGCTCAGGGGCGATAAAGAGCCAGGAGTTCGTCCACCTTTTTACGTGTGCCGCCGTTGCTGCTAATGCTACGCCGCACTTTGACCTGAAAATGCTTCGCGGCTTTGTACCATTCGCGCGTATCAGGGGTATCGTGATTCGAAATTAACACCGGAATTCTTTTGCTGACCAGCTTTTCCGCCATCTCCGCCAGACGGGCCTGCTCGGCCGGACTGAAGCTGTTGGTGTGATAGGCGGTAAAATTCGCCGTCGCAGACAGCGGGGCGTAAGGCGGATCGCAGTAAACCACCGAGTCTACGCCCGCCAGTTCCATACACTCTTCATATGAGAGGCAGTGGAATTCTGCATTCTGCGCTTTTTCAGCAAAGTGATACAGCTCGTCCTGCGGGAAGTAAGGGCGCTTATAGCGGCCAAACGGCACGTTGAATTCCCCACGCAGATTATACCGGCACAGGCCGTTGTAACCATGGCGGTTGAGATAGAGGAACAACAGTGCCCGACGGAACGGATCCTGGCTCTGGTTAAACTCAGTGCGCAGCTGGTAGTAAACATCCGGGTGATTGTTCTCGGGCGTAAACAGCTTGCGCGCCTCTTCCACATACTCATCGGTACGCAGTTTGACGATGTTATAGAGGCTGATGAGATCGCTGTTGATATCCGCCAGGATATAACGAGAAAAATCGGTGTTCAGGAACACCGATCCTGCGCCCACAAAGGGCTCGATAAGACACTCGCCTTTAGGCAGGTGCTTTTTAATATCATCAAGCAGGGGGTATTTCCCCCCTGCCCATTTCAGAAAAGCGCGATTTTTTTTCATGCTGACTAACTGATTACACCTTCTCCGGCTGTGGAGAAAGCTCCGACAGCATCCTGCGCTTTAAACATTACTTAAGATCGGCCTGAACCTGATGAATGGGCTTCGCCCACGGGTTTTTCGCCTGAACGTCTGCTGGCAGTGTCGCCACGGCACGTTTCGCTTCATCTTTAGAAGCATACACACCGCTCACCAGCACATACCACGGCTGCCCGTTACGGGTCGTCTGATAAACCACGTAGTTTTTCAGATTCGATTTCTTCGCCCAACCGTTGAGGTTGTCATAGTTGGACGAACTGCTCAGCTGCAGCGTGTAGTTACTGGATGGCGCAGATTTCAGTGAACCGACGTTACCCGTCGTTTTACCGGTTGTGCCAGCCGATGCTGTGGCGGTTGCAGCTGGAGCCGTTGTCGCCGCAGGTGCAGTGGTGGTGGCCGTGGCTTTCGGTGCAGTCTGCGTCACTGGCGCTTTTGCAGGCTCGCTTGCCGCAGCGGTTTCAGTCCGTTTCGGCTGCACCGGGGTTGCTTTGACTTCTGGTGCTTTTACCACAGCCTGAGGTTTGGTTTCACGCTTAGGTTCAATGACCGCCTGCTTACGTTCCTGACGTGGTGCAGTCTGAGTCTGACGCGGCTTGCTTTCCGTTGCTGCGGTTTGTGGCTGAGCGTTGCCACCGCGAACAGGCGCAACGGTTGCAGGTTCAGTTGGCAGCGTAGAGTTCACCACGACGTTATCCACCTGCTGCTGGTTTTGCGGCTGCATCAGCGCGTTGTTCAGATCGCCCTGAACTTCTACACGCTGCTGGCCTTCTGGCGTGGCAGGTGCCTGATTCTGAGCGGGGGTAGAAGAGACTGGCGGCAGGGAAACATCCTGCGGCGTCGTTGTGTTACTGGCGGTCTGCTCTGCGGAGGTGGTCCCCGGCGCTGGCTGTGCACCATTTGCCTGATCTGCCGCATCGTTACCGGAGAGGTTGATGCTCTTCTCAGTGGAAGCCGTTTGCTCGCCAGAATTCGTGGAAGGCGCTTTCAGCGCGGAGCCAATGCCGACAATCAGCAGCACAAGCACCAGAACGCCCAGTCCCATCATGATGTACTGGCGGGAGGCTGGTTTCTGCGCGGCCGCTTTTTTACGTTTACGCGGGCGACGCTCTACTGGCTCTTCGTCCATTGAATCTTCTTCGGACTCATAATCCTCTTCTTCTCGCTCATCACGCGCATTGCGGCTACGTGAAGGGCGACGATCGTCTGCATCCAGATCAACATCGTCAAAGTTGATCTGCGGCTCGTTATCACGTTCTGAAGATTGACGAGAACGACCAGTACGACGATCGCTGGGATCGGGTTTCAGCTCGTCTTCTGGTTTGAATTCATCCATTTAACACCCCACTCAAAGGCTTATGCCAACGACTTTGCATTTCGCCTGAAGCTAAACGACCACCGGTAACAGTGGCCTGACCTTTCTAGTTGTTACGCCTGCTGACAATCAGCGATAGCGCCAAGAACGACATCGTGCGGCACTCCGCCGCGCACTTCACTCTTCCCTATTGCAAGCGGGAGTACAAGACGCATCTCACCTGCCAATACTTTTTTATCGCGCATCATGTGGGGTAAATACGCTTGCGCCGACATCTCCTGCGGCCCGGTTACCGGCAAGCCAGCACGTTCCAGCAGTGCGATGATACGTGCCGTCTCTTCTGGTTTGAACTGACCCAGACGTTCGGAGGTACGGGCAGCCATCACCATGCCAGCAGCGACAGCTTCACCGTGGAGCCAGTTTCCGTAACCCATTTCGGCTTCAATCGCGTGGCCAAACGTATGCCCAAGATTCAGTAAAGCACGTAAGCCCGTTTCACGCTCGTCTGCTGCAACAACTTCTGCTTTCAGCTCACAACAACGGCGAATGCAGTATGCCAGTTTAGCCTCATCCAGGCGCAGCAGCGCATCCATATTCTCTTCCAGCCAGTTAAAGAACTCGCCGTCGAGAATAATGCCGTATTTGATCACTTCAGCCAGGCCAGAGGCCAGTTCGCGTGCTGGCAGGGTTTTCAGACAGTCGAGATCCACCACCACCGAAGCAGGCTGGTAGAACGCGCCAATCATGTTTTTGCCGAGCGGATGGTTGACCGCGGTTTTGCCGCCAACGGAAGAGTCGACCTGAGACAGTAAGGTGGTCGGAATCTGAATAAAACGGACACCACGTTGATAGCTTGCTGCCGCAAAGCCCGTCAGATCGCCCACAACACCGCCGCCAAGAGCAAGCAGTGTCGTATCGCGACCATGGGGTTTTTGCAGCAATGCGGTAAAGACGGTATCCAGTACCGTCAGGCTTTTATACTGCTCGCCATCGGGCAGAATTACACTGTCGACCTTCACGCCTGCCTGCTCAAGCAGGTGGCGAACGCGGTCAAGATAAAGCGGAGCCAGCGTCTCATTGGTGACCAGCATCGCCTGATCACCCGCTTTCAGTGGTAAAAAGGAAGCTGGGTCGTTAAACAAACCAGCCGCGATGGTGATAGGGTAACTACGTTCCCCGAGAGTAACTGTAATCCTCTCCATGACGCGACATCCACCTTTAATGCTTTTACCCGCAGGCGAGTGTATATAAAGCCAGAATCAGTTGCTTTCCAGCATATGAATAATCTGGTTTGCAACCACTTTAGCGCTCTGATCATCAGTACGAATGGTCACATCAGCAATCTCTTCGTACAGAGGATTGCGTTCATCGGCCAACGCTTCCAGAACTTCGCGTGGTGGCGTTTCAACCTGCAGCAGCGGGCGCTTTTTATCGCGCTGCGTACGTGCCAGCTGTTTTTCAATGGTCGTCTCAAGATAGACCACTACGCCACGGGCGGAGAGACGGTTGCGGGTTTCGCGAGATTTTACAGAACCGCCGCCGGTCGCCAGCACGATGCCCTGTTTTTCCGTGAGTTCGTTGATCACTTTTTCTTCTCGGTCACGGAAACCTTCTTCGCCTTCTACATCGAAGACCCAGCCCACATCAGCTCCGGTTCGTTTCTCAATCTCTTGATCAGAATCGTAAAATTCCATATTGAGTTGTTGAGCTAACTGACGCCCAATAGTGCTTTTGCCGGCACCCATAGGCCCAACCAGAAAGATATTGCGTTTCTCTGCCATTTTTTCGGTACTACTAAGACTATTCGTTAATGGTAATCCCCGCTTCGCAGACACCCGGCGTAGCAGGACATGAACTGAAACCTCATATGCAATAGAGCGAGAGTCAGACTAAAAATTATCTCAATACTCCGGCTTGTTTGGCAACTGATTAAATCACCGCACCAGACGCATAAGACAACAAGACGTCAGTCCAACTCAAATCGGTACTCCTTGTATGCTAATTCATGCCCCACGTCAAACATCTGCAACAAACTGAATGCAAAATCATTGCGGGGATCGTTACCCGTCAGTGAATAGCCACCAGACGTGGTGTTATAAACACCACTAATTCACGCCGTTCGTTGTCTTTACCGTCATGACGAAAAAGCTGCCCAAGCCAGGGGATTTTACCGAGCCCGGGTACGCTATCACTCCCGGTTTTATTCTTTTGCGAGAAAATACCGCCCAGCGCCAGCGTTTCTCCACTTTTTACCTCCACCTGAGTCTCTATTTCTTGTTTGTCGATAGCCAGCGTTTCGCCATCGGCCTGTTGCAACACCTGCCCCGGCATATTTTCACTGATATGTAATTTCAGACGCACGCGCCCACCCGGCAGTACCACTGGGGTGACCTCCATGCCTAATACCGCCTCTTTGAACTCCACAGAGGTGGCCCCACTCTCCCCGCTGGAGACCTGGTATGGGATCTCACTGCCCTGTTTGATACTGGCTGGCTGCATGTGTGAGGCGAGCAGTCGCGGGCTGGCGATGATATCGACCTGCTGTTTTTGCTCCAGTGCTGACAGCTCCAGATCCAGCAGCCTGCCGTTAATACGCCCGATGTTAAACCCCACATGGCTGGTGGCGCTGGCCACGGACAAATCACTGCCAAGGGTTGTCATTTGCCCAACCTTGCCCACTTCAGTGGCCTCGGCAAGATTCCATTTCACCCCCAGCTCCCGCAGACTTTTTTCGTTGATGGTGACGATATGCGCCGCCAGTTCGACCTGCTCGACGGGAATATCCATCTGTGTTGCCCAGCGCTGTAGCGTCTCCAGTACGGCTTTATTATCCCTGACCAGCAGCCGGTTGGTGCGTTTATCAAGAGACAGACTGCCCTTCGGACTGAGCAGTTTCTCCGCTGCGTTTTGCAGCTCCCCGGCATCTGCGTATGAAAACGAAATGCTTTGCGAGAGCAGCGGAGCCTCAAGCTGCCTGCGGGCCCGGTCCTGTGCTTTACGCTCCTGCTGTTCGCGCTGCCAGGCCGCCGTATTGACATAGAAAATGCCGCCCTCCTCGCGCAGAACCAGCCCTGCGCTGGCGATCACCGTCTGTAAGGCCTGTCGCCACGGAACATGCGTCAGACTGAGCGATAAAGTGCCGCTTACGTCGGGTGACACCACCAGATTACGATTCTCCTGCGCCACCAGCGCCTGCAGGACCTGAACCACAGGAACGTCATCCACCACCAGCGTGACCGGCTTCGGTGCGGCGGCCAGCGGAGTGACGATCGTCAGTAACAGCAGCGTTATCCTTAAATTCATATTTTTTCGTTCCTTCTCGTTGCCACGTCCATTGCGCTGGCTCACAGGTTTCACCCACGTCTACGACGAGTTGCGTCTCATTCATTGCGCTGACCCGCCAGCCCGCCGGTAAACGTTCCTCTAAGTGCAGGCGATACCAGCGCTGTTTCCCGTCCTGCAACAGGCCAACCCCGCCGACCATGCCGCGATAGTGCCACTGCGTCAGCTCGCCAACGGCACAGGGATCGTCGGGCGGATGAAACGGATCGCGCATCCCGGTGAGTAACAGCACTGAGCAAACCAGCAGGTAGCGCAGGCTATTTCGCATGGTCTAGCTCCAGTTGCACTCGCAGACGTAACGCCGCGCCCTGAGGCGCAAGCGTAAAGGCGGCAATCCGGACATCTTGCTGCGCCAGCCGGGCGAAAACCGTCAGGATTGCTGGCCACTCGGCATCCAGCGCCAGCTCTCCACCGCCCGGAAGGGGTTTCCAGTGCACCAGCGTTGCGCCATCAGCCTGAAAATCCAGCGGGGAAAAGCGCACCACCGGGCGTGCGTCAGGCTCAGGTGTCCGGCGCGGCGCGTTGCTGGCGACAGGCCAGAGCGTCGCATGGCGCTGTACGGCGTCGGCCATTTGCTTCTGAAGCGCAGCAAGCTGTGAATTAAGCGGCCTCAGGAACAGGCCCCATGCGGTTCCCCACAACAAGGCAACGCCCAGCCCACCGCACAGGAGCAGGTACCGGCGACGGCTCTCACACCAGCGTTCAAATATTCTGTTCACACGTTACCCCTGGCCTGTGAGCTGAAAAGTGAACATCCAGCGCCCGTGATTATCCTGCCGTATCTCCCCTGCTGACCCAGGGGTAAAACCCGCTATTTGTCGCAGAGCATCACCCATTGCCGACAGGGCGGGCAGTGCTGAGGCATAGCCGTTAATCATCAAAGAGGGCGGTTGGTAACGAAGCTCAGTGAACCATGCCTGCGCCGGAATGGCATCGGAGAGTGACGCCAGCACCGGGTGCCACGCCATACGCTGTGGCTGGCGCGTGGGAGCGGGTGTGGCAAGAGGTAGACGAGAAGACAGCGCGCGCTGCACGGTCTGCATGCCCGCCAGTTCAGCCTGCAGGGCGTGCAGTTTCAGGTGGGCGTGCATGCTCAGACTGAAGACCGTTGCCAGCGTCAGAATACAGGTGGCCGCAGACAGCCCTCCCCAGAACCGCACGCGGCGCGCGCGTCGTTGCTGTCGCCACGGAAGAAGATTGGTCATGCTCATTCAGGCACCTCGCTCATGGCCAGCGCCAGCGCGACGGTATAATCGGCACCACACTCCGGCAGCGGGGGCTGACAGCGAGAGACGAACTCCCACGGGTCGCGCTGGCTATCAAACAGCGCGATATCGTCCGGCGCGAGAGCCAGCAGTGCCGCCAGTTCAGCCACGCTTTTGGCCTCGGTAGCGAAGCGGCGCCCCCACTGGTGGCGCATTGCCCACAACCACTGATGTTCGTCTCGCCACGCGACACACTGCGCTGGTGCCACCGCAGGAAGAAAATTTGCCAGCGCGCTGGCATCCGGGGTAATCGTCACCAGCCGTAAATGCAGCGTTTTCGCGAGCGTCAGTAGTGTTTCAACCTCTTTGTTTTGCGCAGCGGTGACATGAAATGTGTTGCTGAACGTGTCCTGCGCGTAATCGAAGCACAGCGCATCAGGGGACATCTCCAGCTCACGCGAGAGCGCAGCCCCTAGCCAGGAGAGCTGTTCGCTGTCGCGCAGGGCGATAGCCGGGCGGGGCAACGATCTTTGCAGGGTACGCGCCGCCGGAAATGAGAGAAACACCCGGTGCTGATGCGGCAACGTACGCCGCCAGCCGCGTAATGCGTCAAGCAATTGTTCTGGCTGACAAATTTTCCCGTCGAGGATGATGCCTTCCGTCAGCGGTATCGCCCACCAGCGGCGCAGACACCAACTGAGACGCTCACGAACCAGCGCGACAATCAGCACCCTATCTTGTTGAATATGAACGCCCGTTTGCCATGTTTTGAAAGCCATGCTTCACGATCTCCTTATCGCCCGTCGCCGTGACGGCTATATCAATGAATCAGGCTTGCCTTTATACTACCGCGCGATTGTTTAGAAACTGCCCAAGTGAAACCAGATGGGAAATCTCCGGTGAAGTTCGTAAAGTATTTATTAATCCTTGCAGTGTGTTGCATTCTGCTGGGAGCAGGCTCGATTTATGGTTTGTACAAATATATTGAGCCGCAGCTACCTGATGTCGCTACGCTTCGTGATGTGCGGCTCCAGATCCCAATGCAGGTCTACAGCGCCGACGGCGAGCTGATGGCGCAGTACGGCGAAAAACGCCGTATCCCGCTGACCTTAAACCAAATTCCCCCTGTGATGGTGAAGGCCTTCATCGCCACAGAGGACAGCCGTTTTTACGAGCACCACGGCGTTGACCCGGTGGGGATTTTCCGTGCCGCAAGCGTTGCGCTGTTCTCCGGGCATGCCTCTCAGGGGGCAAGTACCATTACGCAGCAGCTGGCGCGTAACTTCTTCCTCAGCCCTGAAAAGACGCTGATCCGTAAGATAAAAGAGGTGTTCCTCGCGATCCGCATTGAGCAGTTGCTGAGTAAAGACGAAATCCTTGAGCTTTACCTCAACAAGATCTATCTCGGTTATCGCGCCTATGGCGTGGGTGCTGCGGCACAGGTGTACTTCGGCAAGCCCGTGGAGCAACTGACCTTAAGCGAAATGGCGACCATTGCCGGCCTGCCTAAAGCCCCGTCCACGTTTAACCCGCTCTACTCGCTCGATCGCGCCACCGCACGTCGCAATGTCGTTCTGTCACGTATGCTGAGCGAAGGCTACATCAGCCAGAGTGAATATGAGCAGGCACGCAACGATGTCATCGACGCCAACTACCATGCGCCAGAAATCGCCTTCTCTGCCCCGTATCTGACCGAAATGGTTCGCCAGGAAATGGTCAGCCGTTATGGGGATAAGGCCTATGAAGATGGTTATCGCGTATACACCACGGTTACCCGTAAAGGGCAGCAGGCGGCACAGGATGCGGTGAGAAATAACGTGATGGACTACGATATGCGTCACGGCTATCGCGGCCCGTCCAACGTGCTGTGGAAGGTGGGCGAAAGCGCCTGGGACAGTAAAAAAATCACCAGTACGCTGAAAGCGCTGCCTACCTACGGCCCGCTGCTGCCTGCGGTGGTGACGCAGGCCACGCCTCAGGAAGCCGTAGCAACGCTTGCGGATGGCACCTCAGTCTCCTTGCGTATGGACGGGATCCGCTGGGCGCGTCCGTACCGCTCTGACACCTTACAGGGACCAACGCCACGCAAAGTGACCGATGTCGTACAAACCGGACAACAAATCTGGGTGCGTCAGGTGGGCGATGCCTGGTGGCTGGCGCAGGTGCCAGACGTCAACTCCGCGCTGGTCTCCATTAACCCGCAAAACGGTGCCGTGCTGGCGCTGGTGGGTGGGTTTGATTTCAACCAGAGCAAATTCAACCGCGCGACGCAGGCGCTGCGTCAGGTCGGTTCGAATATCAAACCGTTCCTCTACACGGCGGCGATGGATAAAGGCTTAACGCTTGCCAGTATCCTCAATGACGTGCCGATCTCTCGCTGGGATGCCGGTGCCGGTTCCGACTGGCAGCCGAAGAACTCGCCGGCGGAATACGCAGGTCCTATTCGCCTTCGTCAGGGGCTGGGTCAGTCGAAAAACGTGGTGATGGTGCGTGCAATGCGTGCGATGGGCGTCGATTACGCGGCAGAGTATCTGCAACGTTTTGGCTTCCCGGCACAGAACATCGTGCGCACCGAATCGCTGGCGTTAGGCTCGGCATCGTTCACGCCGCTGCAGGTGGCGCGGGGGTATTCGGTCATGGCCAACGGCGGCTTCCTGATCGACCCGTACTTCATCAGTAAAATCGAAAACGACCAGGGCGGTGTGCTGTTCGAAGCGAAACCGAAAATTGCCTGTGCGGAGTGCGATATTCCGGTGATTTACGGCAATACGCCGAAGTCTGACGTGCTTGAAAACAAGGACATGGAAGATGTCGCCGTGTCGCAGGAGCAGCCGAACGGCGTGGTGCCGCAGCCACAGCTGGAACAGGCAAACCAGGCGCTGGTAGCGCAGAGCGGTGCGCAGGAGTATGCCCCGCATGTGATCAACACCCCGCTGTCATTCCTGATCAAGAGCGCGTTGAACACCAACATCTTCGGTGAACCGGGCTGGCAGGGTACCGGCTGGCGTGCCGGGCGTGATTTACAGCGCCACGATATCGGCGGTAAAACCGGGACCACTAACAGCTCGAAAGATGCCTGGTTCTCCGGTTACGGCCCGGGCGTGGTGACCTCGGTCTGGATCGGTTTTGACGATCACCGCCGCGATTTAGGCCGCACCACGGCGTCTGGCGCGATCAAAGATCAGATTTCCGGCTACGAAGGTGGGGCCAAAAGTGCGCAACCGGCCTGGGATGCCTATATGAAATCCGTTCTTGAGGGCGTGCCGGAGCAGCCACTGACGCCACCGCCGGGCGTGGTCACGGTCAATATCGACCGCAGCACCGGGCAGTTAGCCAACGGTGGCAATAGCCGTGAGGAGTATTTCATCGAAGGTACGCAGCCAACCACGCAGGCGGTACATGAGGTGGGTACAGAGATTATTGATAACGGCGAGACGCACGAGCTGTTCTGACAACAAAGCAAAACGGCAACCTCGGGTTGCCGTTTTTGTGTTTGCTCCCTCTCCCGTGGAAGAGGGTTGGGGCATCAGGCCACTACAGCCGCCCCTGCCCCTTCAGCCATTCCCGCACCAGGAACAGCGCGCTCACGTTACGCGCCTCATTGAAGTCAGGATCTTCCAGCAAATCCATCAGGTGCGCCAGTGGCCAGCGAACCTGGGGCAGCGGCTCCGGCTCGTCACCTTCCAGCGATTCAGGGTAAAGATCTTCAGCCACCACAATGTTCATTTTGCTGGAAAAATAGGAGGGAGCCATGCTCAGCTTTTTCAGAAACGATAGCTCTTTCGCGCCAAACCCAACCTCTTCTTTCAGCTCGCGGTTTGCTGCTTCAAAGACCGTTTCACCCGGATCAATAAGCCCTTTCGAGAAACCCAGTTCATAAGATTCCGTGCCCACTGCATACTCGCGGATCAAAATCAGATGGTCATCAACAATGGGGATGATCATCACCGCTTCACGCGATGAGGGGCGCATACGTTCATAAACGCGACGCACGCCGTTGCTGAACTCCAGGTCCACACTTTCGACATTAAACAGCCGGGATTTCGCGACAGTTTCAACACTCAGAATGGTGGGTTTTTGTAGTGGTTTGCTCATCTTGACGGGTCTTTGAAGTGTGAACTGACTTTATTGTGCGATACGCCGCACGGTTTCGGCAATGTCAATTGTTCTTTATTTACATTTGTGCAACCTGACAGGAATCAATCCTCAAATCAAAACAAATGTCAAGAGGTTGAAATGTTTCCAGGAATTTGCTGATATCGCGCCATGACAGGCTTTGCTATCATCATCGGTCACTGGGATGCGCTGCAGAATGCTCAAGTTCGACTCCATGCTTGCCGATAGCCAACCACAGACTCTCATTCATTGTTAAAGGTGCACTGACTACACCTGTAAGAAGATAAAGTAAGATGGGGAAAGCATGAGCACCATTTTGATCGTTCTCGCTGCTATGCTGGCCGGCGCTTTAGTTGCAGGGTGGGTATACAGGCGTCGCGTACAGCGTCGTTTCAGGCTGCCCTTTTTAACGGCCTTTGCCGGTGCCACAACGCGTAAACTCACGCAAGAAGAGCGCGATGCTGTTGAGAACTATCTCGAAACCCTCAACCGTTCCCAGTTAACGCCCGGGCCAACGGGGGCTACTGCTGCGCCGGTCACCCTCAATCTGAACGCACAAAGCGACACCGTGCTCTGCGTGACGCGCTCCATCACCCGTTATGGCATCACGACGGACGATCCCAATAAATGGCGTTACTACCTCGACTCCGTTGAAGTGCATCTGCCTCCCTCCTGGGAGCAGTACATTAATGACGAAAACAGCGTTGAGCTTATCCATACCGATTCGCTGCCGCTGGTCATCTCCCTGAACGGCCATACGCTGAATGAATACATTCATGAAGCACCGCGCTTTGCGCTGGAACGCGCGAGTTCAAAGCAGGCCTCCATTCGCGGTGAAGAGACCGAGCAAATTGAACTGCTGAACATTCGTCAGGAGACTCATGAAGAGCACGCCCTGAGTCGTCCGGATGGCATTCGCGAGGCGGTCCTGATTGTGGCCGCCTTCCTGCTCTTTTTCTTCTGTCTGCTGACGCCGGATGTGTTTGTCCCATGGCTCGCGGGCGGTGCGCTGCTGCTGTTGGCCGCCGGGCTGTGGGGGCTGTTTGCGCCTCCGGCCAAAACCTCTTTGCGTGAAATTCACTGCCTGCGCGGCACCCCTAAGCGCTGGGGCCTGTTCGGTGAGAACGATCAGGAACATATCAACAATATCTCCCTCGGGATTATTGACCTTATCTATCCGCGCCACTGGCAGCCATGGATTGCACAGGATTTGGGGCATAAAACCGATATTGATATCTACCTTGACCGCCATGTTGTGCGTCAGGGGCGCTTCCTCTCCCTGCATGATGAAGTGAAAAACTTCCCGCTTCAGCACTGGCTACGCAGTACGGTTATCGCCGGGGGCGCAGCGCTGGTCTTTGCTCTGTTGCTGCTGTTCGTGCCGCTGGATATGCCCATCAAATTCACCCTGTCGTGGATCAAAGGGGCACAAACCGTAGAAGCCACCAGCGTTAAGCAGCTGGATGACGCTGGCGTGCGGGTGGGTGATACGCTCCGTCTGAAGGGGACCGGGATGTGTAACATCCACACCCCAGGGGCCTGGAATACCCGTCAGAACTCGCCGTTCATGCCGTTCGACTGCTCGCAAATCGTCTGGAACGATGCGCCGCCGTTGCCGCTGCCGGAATCAGATGTCGTCAATAAAGCCACTGCGCTCACCCAGACGCTCAACCGTCAACTGCACCCGAAAACCGATGATGATTCACGCGTCAGCCCTGCCCTGCGTTCTGCCATTCAGAAATCCGGAATGGTACTGCTGGATGACTTTGGCGAAATCGTATTGAAAACGCAGGATTTATGTTCAGCACAGGATGAGTGCGTTCGCCTTAAAAATGCGCTCGTGAACCTGGGTAACAGCAAAGACTGGGACTCGCTGGTGAAGCGCGCCGAAGCGGGTCGTCTGGACGGCGTGAACGTGCTACTGCGCCCGGTGAGTGCCGAATCGCTGGATAACCTGGTGGCGACCTCTACCGCGCCGTTTGTGATGCGTGAAACCACCCGTGCGGCCCAGGCGCTGAATAGCCCGGCGCCTGGCGGCTTTGTGATTGTCAGCGATGAAGGCAGCGACCTGGTCGATCAGCCTTATCCGCAGATTGCCCTGTACGACTACCCGGCTCAGGAACAATGGGGGCAGTTCCAGCGTCTGGCGCAGATGCTGATGCAAACGCCATTCAGTGCCGAAGGGATTGTGACCAGTATCTTTACCGATGCCAACGGTACGCGCCATATCGGCCTGCACCGGATGCCTGACAGCGCGGGTTTATGGCGTTATATCGGTACATCACTGCTGATGATCGCCATGCTGGTGTCTATTTTCTGGAACGGCATCATGGCCCTGCGCCGTTACCAGCGTTCGCGCACCCGGCTTGCTGAGATCCAGCAATACTACGAAAATTGCCTTAATCCTAAGCTGGTCCCCTCCTCTGAGAGCCTGATCGGATAACATCGCTGCGCGACAAGTTGTGCTACCCTGTCGCGCACGTTTCTTCTGGCTGGAGTTCCCCTATGCATCTTGATATCGCCTGGCAGGAGGTTGATACCGTCCTGCTGGATATGGACGGCACGCTGCTCGATCTCGCCTTCGATAATTACTTCTGGCAAAAGCTGGTCCCGGAGACCTATGGCGAACAGCAGGGTATCTCCCCGGCAGAAGCGCAGGAATTCATTCGTTCGCAATATAGCGCGGTGCAACATACGCTAAACTGGTACTGTCTGGACTACTGGAGCGAACGACTCGGTTTGGATATTTGTGCCATGACCACCGCCCAGGGCCCGCGCGCCGTACTGCGTGAGGACACCGTGCCCTTCCTGGATGCGCTGAAAGCAAGCGGCAAGCGCCGTATTTTGCTGACCAACGCCCATCCGCATAATCTGGCCGTGAAGCTGGAACATACGGGTCTTGCGTCACACCTTGATTTATTACTTTCCACCCACACATTTGGTTATCCGAAAGAGGATCAGCGGTTGTGGCATGCGGTGAAGGAAGAGACCGGTTTACAGCCGGAACGCACGCTGTTCATTGATGACAGCGAGCCCATTCTGGATTCCGCCGCGGCGTTTGGCATTCGCTACTGCCTGGGCGTGACCAATCCTGACTCCGGCCTGGCGGACAAAAGCTATCTGCGGCATCCGGGGCTGGGTGACTATCGTCAGATGATCCCCTCACTGACCGTGAAGGAGACGCCATGAAAGAAAAACCCTCAGATGGGGTAAGACTGGATAAATGGCTGTGGGCAGCCCGTTTTTATAAAACGCGCGCCCTTGCCCGCGAGATGATTGACGGCGGAAAGGTGCATTACAACGGCCAGCGTAGCAAGCCGAGTAAGCTGGTTGAACTGAATGCCACCTTAACGCTGCGTCAGGGCAACGATGAACGAACGGTGGTGATTAAAGCCATTACCGAACAACGACGGCCCGCATCTGAAGCCGTACAGCTTTATGAAGAGACGGCTGAGAGCATTGAAAAGCGCGAAAAGACCGCGCTGGCGCGCAAAATGAATGCGCTGACCATGCCCCACCCGGACCGGCGACCGGATAAAAAAGAGCGCCGCGATCTGATGAAATTTAAACACGGTGAGACCGAGTAACCCTCACCTGCACGAGAGACTATTATGGCCCAACACGACCAATTACACCGCTATCTGTTTGAACAATTCGCCGTGCGTGGCGAGCTGGTCACCGTATCCGAAACCTGGAAACAGATTCTGGAAAACCACAACTACCCGCTGCCGGTGAAAACCCTGTTGGGCGAACTGCTGGTTGCCACCAGCCTGCTGACCGCCACGCTGAAGTTTGCCGGTGATATCACCGTGCAGCTGCAGGGTGATGGCCCGATGTCGCTGGCCGTGATCAACGGTAACAATCAGCAGCAGATGCGCGGCGTCGCGCGCGTTCAGGGCGACGTTCCTGAAAATGCCGACCTGAAAACGCTGGTGGGGAATGGCTACCTGGTGATCACCATCTCCCCGGAAGAAGGTGAACGCTATCAGGGCGTGGTCGGTCTGGAAGGCGATACCCTGGCCGCCTGTCTGGAAGATTACTTCATGCGTTCAGAACAGCTGCCAACTCGCCTGTTCATCCGTACCGGTGAAGTAGACGGGCAACCCGCTGCAGGCGGTATGCTGCTGCAGGTTCTGCCCGCACAGGATGCGCAGACCAATGATTTTGAGCACCTGGCGACGCTGACCGAAACCATCAAGGCGGAAGAGCTGTTCAACCTGTCGGCGACCGATGTGCTGTGGCGTCTGTATCATGAAGAAGAGGTGACGGTTTACGATCCACAAGCCGTGGAGTTTAAGTGCACCTGTTCACGTGAACGCTGCGCTGGCGCACTGAAAACCCTGCCGGATGAAGAGATCGACAGCATTATGGCTGAAGACGGTGAAATCGATATGCACTGTGACTACTGCGGTACGCACTATGTGTTCAACTCGATGGATATCGCTGAGATCCGCAACAACGCCTCTCCGGCGGATCCGCAGGTTCACTGATTCATAAAGCAACGGCTCCACAAGGAGCCATTTTGTTAACGCACCAGTGCATTATCGTAGTTTATCTCTACGCGTTCACCGAAGATCTCAATATCCGCCCACGGCTTCACAACGGGTTTCACCTTCCCCTGCTGCACTGCGCGTTCCAGCTCTTCCCGTGATAAACCATCAGGCATTTTCCAGGTATCGCCTGCCAGCTTCCAGCCGGTACCGGTTTGCGTGTACACCACAATCGTGCGGTCGCTAAACTGATAAATCACCGCTTCAGGCTTGCCGTCGCCATTCAGATCCAGCGACATCAGTAAGCAGGTTTTCCGCTCGCGGCTGCAGGAATCAAATCGGTACAGGTTATTCAGCATCGCCTGCCATAACCCCTTGTCGGGGCGAGACGTACCCGGTGCGAGTGTGAACTGCTTCTCAAGCATCCCGGCTGTCATCTTCCCTGCTCCGTCCCGGTTTCCGCTGAGAAGGCCGTACAGCTCACGCTGGCGCTTTGGCTCAGCCATAAACTGCCGATCGTATTGCAGCGTCTGCATGGCTTCGCGTCCCTTACGCCCGCTGTTGCTGAGCATATAGAGGCTGACCTGATCCGCGTTGATGCGCCCGTCATGATAACGGGACATGTGGCTTTCAACGCTGATACGCCACGGATCAAGCACCGGCGTATGAATCAGGATCAGGAGAATAAGCGCAAGTAACCCCGTTAGCGGGATAACGGACGCCTGCAGCTTTTGTGCCTGGCGGCGACAGAAGACAACGCTTATGCAAAATCCTACCGCCCAGACCAGCGCTACCAGCGTAATGAGCACGCCATACAGACGCTCCGGCGACCAGCCATATTGCGAAATGCGCAGCCATAACGCCCACCCTGCTAACACCGGATAGGCGGGAACGATAGCGATGGCGAGACGAACCATCCCGTTGAGAAGCGCATAGTAAGGTAGCGTCTGACGCTGCGGATGCCAGACAATCGTCACCAGAAAAAGGAGCAGTAGCGCTAAGGCGGTCAGCAGGCCCGCCGCGGATATCCGTGCTGAAATGGCCTCAAAGCCCATCACGGGCAATGCGCCAATAAACAGCAGGGCTAAGGCCGCCATCAGAGGCAACAGGCCAGTGGCGATCAGGGTAAGCAGATTTTGTAATGCGCGCATCAAGCGCACCTGCATACGCGCCAGCACGGCGACACTGGCAGAAACCACGCCAATCGCCACTGAAATAAACCAGTCAGACTGGAAGAAAAGGCGATCAAAAAACTGAATGCCAATGAGTTTGAAGAGTTCAGCCCAGAGGAAAAGCACCAGCCAGAAGAGGCCGTTGGAGATAAAAATAGTGAGTATAGTCAGCGCGTTGTGCCAGTGCTTATCGTAAAAATCACTGTAGAACGAGGCCGTCGTCGCAGGCGACAGACGCCTTTGCAGCCATGGCAACATCAATAGCATCATCAACAGAAGATGAAAGCCCCAGACAAGCACGGCCTCTTTAATTTCCCAGTGTTCAAGCCCGGACACGCTCCACTTAAGCCAGGCCCCCATACCGGCGACAACAGCGCCAACGATCGCGAGCGCCAGCCAGAGTAACGGTTTTCTGAATGACGTCACGGAAAGCGCGACAGTGGCGGTCATCGCCACCGTTGCAGGCATCACGCACAAAGACCACACCGTATCGGATGGCAATTTCGCATACGCGATGTACTCGCTGATCCCGTAGCAAATCAGCCCCTGTAAAGCGCCCACCAGCACGATGGCCAGGCGCGTTGAAGGGGATAACGTTTCACTGTTTTCCATCTCTCATCCCTTTTCCAGAAAAGCGTATTGTTTCATCAATCCGCGGACGACATGAATCGTTTTCATACTGTAACCCTTACGTAATTTTCTTACGTGTATGCGATTACATTCACATTCTTTCCGATAAAATCACCAGCCATTAACCTTTTCGGAACATTTTCCCCAACAAAAAAGCGATTCCTGCGATAATCCGCCTGCCCTGTGACTGGAGTCGCAGCGTTTTCCGTTAGTAAGGGTTTTGACCAGATACGTAAATCTATGAGCCCCGTCGCGGTTAACAACCTCAGAAAAACCCTACAATTTCAGGCAGTACATATTGGCTAAGGAGCAGTGATATGCGTGTTACTGGTTTAACCCCGCAAGATCTCAAGGCTTATGGTATTCACGACGTCCAGGAAATCGTCTACAACCCCGATTACGATACGCTGTATCAGGAAGAGCTCAATCCAGCACTGGAAGGATACGAGCGAGGTGTGTTGACTAACCTTGGTGCTATCGCCGTCGATACCGGTATCTTTACCGGTCGTTCGCCGAAAGATAAGTATATCGTCCGAGACGAAACCACCCGCGATACGCTGTGGTGGGCTGACAAGGGCAAAGGGAAGAACGATAACAAACCGCTCTCCCCGGAAACCTGGCAGCATCTGAAAGGGCTCGTCACCCAGCAACTTTCCGGCAAGCGTCTGTTCATTGTCGACGCTTTCTGCGGCGCTAACGCCGACACCCGTCTTTCCGTGCGTTTTATCACCGAAGTGGCCTGGCAGGCGCATTTCGTGAAAAACATGTTTATTCGTCCAACCGACGAAGAGCTGCAGACGTTCAAACCCGATTTCATCGTGATGAACGGTGCCAAATGCACCAACCCACAGTGGCAAGAGCAGGGCCTGAACTCCGAGAACTTTATCGCCTTTAACCTGACCGAGCGTATCCAGCTGATTGGCGGTACCTGGTACGGCGGCGAGATGAAGAAAGGCATGTTCTCGGTCATGAACTACCTGCTGCCGCTGCGCGGTATCGCCTCTATGCACTGCTCAGCGAACGTCGGTGAAAAAGGGGATGTGGCGGTGTTCTTCGGCCTGTCCGGCACCGGTAAAACCACCCTGTCTACCGATCCAAAACGTCGTCTGATTGGGGATGACGAGCACGGCTGGGATGACGACGGCGTGTTTAACTTCGAAGGCGGTTGCTACGCGAAGACCATTCGTCTGTCTGAAGAAGCTGAACCGGATATCTTCCATGCCATCCGCCGCGATGCGCTGCTGGAAAACGTCACCGTACGTGCCGACGGCTCTATCGACTTCGACGACGCATCCAAAACCGAAAACACCCGCGTTTCCTACCCGATCTACCACATCGACAACATTGTGAAGCCGGTGTCGAAAGCAGGTCATGCGACGAAGGTGATTTTCCTGACGGCGGATGCGTTCGGCGTGCTGCCGCCGGTTTCCCGCCTGACTGCCAGCCAGACGCAGTATCACTTCCTCTCCGGTTTTACCGCCAAACTGGCGGGCACCGAGCGGGGCGTGACGGAGCCAACCCCAACGTTCTCCGCCTGCTTCGGCGCGGCCTTCCTGTCGCTGCACCCGACGCAGTACGCAGAAGTGCTGGTAAAACGCATGCAGGCCTCCGGGGCGCAGGCGTACCTGGTTAACACCGGCTGGAACGGTACCGGCAAGCGTATCTCCATCAAAGATACCCGCGCCATTATCGACGCCATTCTGGATGGTTCTCTGGATAACGCTGAAACCTTCACCCTGCCGATGTTTGATCTGGCTATTCCAACGGCGCTGCCGGGCGTGGATACGCATATCCTTGACCCGCGTAACACCTACGGATCCCCGGAACAGTGGCGTGAGAAAGCGGAAACGCTGGCGAAGCTGTTTATTGAGAACTTCGAGAAGTATACCGATACCCCGGCGGGTGAAGCGCTGGTGAGTGCGGGACCGAAGCTGTAGGTAAAAGCAAAAAGGCAACGAAAGTTGCCTTTTTTAATGGTTTCTCCCTCTCCCCGTGGGAGAGGGCCGGGGTGAGGGCATCAGGCCGCACCCCGATTACCCCTCTTTCACCTGCCCCCGCGTCACCGGCACCGGCAACCAGGCGCGAATGCTCAACCCACCCCGCTCGCTGGTACCAATCTCCAGCAACCCGTTATGGTTATCAACAATACGCTGCACAATCGCCAGGCCTAAACCGGTTCCGCTGGTACTGCGCGCGCTGTCGCCGCGCACAAACGGCTGGAACAGATGCTTACGCTGCTCGGGCTTGATACCCGGACCGTCATCTTCCACCTGGAACCAGGCGCGGTTGAGTTCCGATCCGCTGCTGACTTTAATCCAGCCATTACCGTAGCGGGCCGCATTCACCACCATGTTTGCCACCGCGCGCTTGATGGAGAGCGGGTGCATACGAACCTGAATTTCACCGGCCTGAAGGTCGGTATCAATCTCACGCTCGTAGCCGCTTTCAGCCGCCACCACTTCGCCCAGCACCGCGTTCAGGTCAGCCATCTCCATCGGCATCTCCTGCCCGGTACGCAGGTAGTCAATGAACTGCTCAATGATGGCGTTACACTCTTCGATATCCTTGTTGATGGACTCGGCGAGATAACCGTCCTCTTCGCCCATCATCTCCGTCGCCAGTCGGATACGCGTGAGTGGCGTACGCAGATCATGGCTGACGCCCGCCATCAGCAGCGTACGGTCATCCGCCAGCTGTTTGACGCCAGCCGCCATATGATTAAACGCGCGCGTCACCGAACGCACCTCCGATGCGCCATATTCACGTAGCGGCGGCGGAATGATCCCTTTACCGACCTGGAGCGCAGCGTGTTCCAGGTCGACCAGCGGTCGATTCTGTATACGGATAAACAGCCACGCGCCGCCTATCGCTAACAGCATGATGGCAAGGGTGTAGCGGAACAGCGGCGAGAAGTCGCCCTGGTGGATTTCGGTCAGCGGAACACGCACCCAGATATTGGGCGACAGCCAGGTTTTCAGCCAGACGACCGGCGAGCTTTTGTTGACCTCAACACGCACCTCCGTCGGGCCCCCCAGCTGCTGCGCCATCTGCTGGCTGAGGAATTCATAGTGCTGCGCCCAGCGCAGACCCGCGTCTTCCGCCGCTTCATTCGAGTAGAGCGAAATGCCCAGTTCACGGTAGATTTCACGGCGAAACGCCGGAGGAACCACTAACTGCGTGCCGTCCTCCAGCTGCAGTTTATCGGTCATCAGCATACGTACTTCGTACGCCAGGACCTTATTAAACTGCTGAAGGCTCGGCAGGATCGCAAAGTTCAGCACCACCAGGTAGGTTGTCACCAGGCTGACAAACAGCAAGGTGACAATCAAAAGCAGGGTACGGGCAAACGAGCTTCGCGGTGAGAAGCGCATTCGCCTCATGCTTTAGCGCCGTCCGGGACGAACACGTAGCCCAGACCCCATACGGTCTGAATATAACGAGGATGCGCCGGATCTTCTTCCACCATGCGGCGCAGACGAGAGATCTGCACGTCGATGGAACGTTCCATTGCCGAGTATTCACGGCCGCGCGCCAGGTTCATCAGCTTGTCACGGGAGAGCGGCTCACGCGGGTGGCTGACCAGCGCTTTCAGTACCGCGAACTCACCGCTGGTGAGCGGCATTGGCTCGTCTTCACGGAACATCTCACGCGTACCGAGGTTCAGCTTGAACTTCCCGAACGCAATCACCGCTTCTTCCTGCGACGGTGCGCCTGGCAGTTCGTTCGCCTGACGGCGCAGCACGGCCCGAATACGCGCCAGCAGTTCACGCGGGTTAAACGGTTTAGGAATGTAGTCGTCAGCGCCAATTTCGAGGCCCACGATACGGTCAACCTCTTCCCCTTTCGCCGTCACCATAATGATTGGCATGGGGTTGCTCTGGCTGCGCAGACGGCGACAGATAGAGAGCCCGTCTTCGCCCGGCAGCATCAGGTCGAGGACCATAAGATGGAAGGATTCACGGGTCAGCAGGCGGTCCATCTGCTCAGCGTTCGCGACGCTACGAACCTGGAAGCCCTGCTCGGTCAGATAACGTTCCAGCAGCGCACGCAGGCGCATGTCGTCATCCACGACCAGAATTTTGTAGTTCTCTTGCATTGTGTGTACTCCCAAAGGTTCGGATAGTCTAATAACAGCGTATTCTAAAAAAGTGCACGGGTTCGACCAGCGAATTCTGGTATAAATTCTAGTCGAAATTGTTACAAAGCATATTTAACAGCAGCTTATCTGCACAATTCATCACATAAATGATTATTAACGCTGTCTGATAGACTACGTGATACGTAATGTGCGCAATGTTTGCAATGAAGTCGAGTCTGAAGGTCACAGTATGAAAACGCCCCTGATCACCCGCGAAGGGTACGAAAAACTCAAAAAAGAGATGGATTACCTGTGGCGCGAAGAGCGTCCGGAAGTGACCAAAAAAGTTACCTGGGCGGCAAGCCTGGGCGACCGCAGCGAAAATGCTGACTACCAGTACAACAAGAAGCGGCTGCGTGAGATCGATCGTCGGGTACGCTATCTGACCAAATGTCTCGAGAATCTTAAAATTGTCGATTATTCACCGCAGCAGGAGGGCAAAGTCTTCTTCGGCGCGTGGGTAGAGATCGAGAATGATGATGGCAATACCCTGCGCTTTCGCATTGTCGGGTACGACGAAATTTTTGGACGTAAGGATTACATCTCCATCGACTCGCCGATGGCCCGCGCGCTGCTGAAAAAGGAGGTGGGTGATTTAGCCGTCGTCCAGACGCCTGCCGGAGAAGCGAGCTGGTACGTCAATGAGATCACCTACGTAAAATAGTCCGAGAGCGCCCTCCACGGCTGGCATTTTACCGTGTCAGCCCGTATAACTATCCCCTGATTTTTGACCCACAAGATGATAAAGCCATGATGAAAGATTCGCTCTGCCGCATTATTGCGGGTGAACTTCAGGCCAGAGCCGAACAGGTAGAAGCTGCCGTTCGCCTGCTTGATGAAGGGAACACCGTGCCGTTTATTGCACGTTATCGTAAGGAAGTCACCGGCGGTCTGGATGACACGCAGCTGCGTAACCTGGAGACCCGTCTGGGCTACCTCCGTGAACTGGAAGACCGCCGTCAGGCAATCCTCAAATCCATCGGCGAACAGGGCAAACTGACCAGCGATCTGGAAAAGGCCATTAACGGCACCCTGAGCAAAACTGAACTCGAAGACCTCTATCTGCCCTACAAACCGAAGCGCCGTACGCGCGGGCAGATTGCAATTGAAGCAGGTCTGGAGCCGCTGGCCGAGCTGCTGTGGAACGAACCGTCACACGACCCGGAAACCGAAGCGGCCAAATTTATCGACGCTGACAAAGGCGTGGCAGACACCAAAGCGGCTCTTGATGGCGCACGCTACATTCTGATGGAGCGCTTCTCCGAGGATGCCGCCCTGCTCTCCCGTGTGCGTGATTATCTGTGGAAGAACGCCCACATCATCTCTACCGTGGTGGCAGGCAAAGAAGAGGAAGGCGCGAAATTCCGCGACTACTTCGATCACCACGAACCGATTTCAACCGTGCCTTCTCACCGTGCGCTGGCCATGTTCCGCGGCCGTAATGAAGGCGTGCTGCAGCTCTCTCTCAACGCCGACCCGCAGTTTGATGAGCCGCCAAAAGAGAGCCACTGCGAGCAGATCATCACCGATCACCTCGGCCTGCGCCTGAATAACGCCCCGGCAGACAGCTGGCGTAAAGGCGTGGTGAGCTGGACGTGGCGCATTAAGGTGCTGATGCACCTCGAAACCGAACTGATGGGCACCGTGCGCGAGCGTGCGGAAGACGAAGCAATCAACGTCTTTGCCCGTAACCTGCATGATCTGCTGATGGCCGCACCTGCTGGCCTGCGTGCGACCATGGGTCTCGATCCGGGTCTGCGTACCGGCGTAAAAGTGGCGGTGGTTGACGGCACCGGCAAGCTGGTGGCAACCGACACCATTTACCCGCATACCGGTCAGGCGGCGAAGGCCGCTGTAGTGGTGGCCGCACTGTGCGAGAAATATAACGTTGAGCTGGTGGCTATCGGCAACGGTACGGCCTCCCGCGAAACCGAACGTTTCTACCTCGACGTGCAGAAACAGTTCCCGAAAGTGACGGCGCAGAAAGTGATCGTCAGCGAGGCCGGGGCGTCCGTCTATTCTGCGTCAGAGCTGGCGGCCCAGGAGTTCCCGGACCTGGACGTCTCCCTGCGCGGTGCGGTCTCTATCGCCCGTCGTCTGCAGGATCCGCTGGCGGAACTGGTGAAGATCGACCCGAAATCCATCGGTGTGGGCCAGTATCAGCACGACGTGAGCCAGACGCAGCTGGCGCGTAAGCTGGATGCGGTGGTGGAAGATTGCGTAAACGCCGTGGGCGTGGACCTGAACACCGCCTCCGTTCCTCTGCTGACCCGCGTGGCAGGCTTAACCCGCATGATGGCGCAGAACATCGTTGCCTGGCGTGATGAGAACGGCCAGTTCCAGAACCGCCAGCAGTTGCTGAAGGTAAGCCGTCTGGGGCCGAAAGCGTTTGAGCAGTGTGCGGGCTTCCTGCGCATCAACCACGGCGATAACCCGCTGGATGCGTCAACCGTTCACCCGGAAGCCTACCCGGTGGTTGAGCGCATTCTGGCAGCGACCCAGCAGGCACTCAAAGACCTGATGGGCGACAGCAACGCGCTGCGCAACCTGAAAGCGGTCGATTTCACCGACGAGCAGTTCGGCGTGCCGACCGTGACCGACATCATCAAAGAGCTGGAAAAACCGGGCCGCGATCCGCGTCCTGAGTTCAAAACCGCGACCTTTGCCGACGGCATCGAGACCATGAACGACCTGCTGCCGGGCATGGTGCTGGAAGGCGCCGTCACCAACGTCACTAACTTTGGCGCTTTTGTCGATATCGGCGTGCATCAGGATGGCCTGGTGCATATCTCATCGCTCGCCGACAAGTTCGTTGAAGATCCGCATACGGTGGTCAAAGCGGGCGATATCGTGAAGGTGAAAGTGCTGGAAGTGGACCTGCAGCGCAAGCGAATCGCGCTGACCATGCGTCTGGACGAGCAGCCAGGTGAAACCAACGCGCGCCGCGGCAGTAACGGCGGTGGCCGTGAGCAGCAGCGCCCTGCCGCCAAAGGCGCGAAGCCGCGCGGGCGTGATGCGCAGCCAGCGGGCAACAGCGCGATGATGGATGCGCTGGCGGCCGCGATGGGTAAGAAACGCTAAGGTTGTAAATGCCCCTCACCCTAACCCTCTCCCCAAAGGGGAGAGGGAACTTGA
>NZ_JALW01000010.1:0-7101 GCF_000710795.1 Enterobacter sp. T1-1
AAACCCGCGAAAAAGAAAAAAAAAAAACCCCCGCCAGTGGCGGGTTTTTTATTGCCCGGTGGCGCTATGCTTACCGGGCCTACATGGAGCGAGTAGGTCGGGTAAGGCGAAGCCGCCACCCGACTTATGGCATCAGACCACCATATTCAACAGCAGCACCCCGACCAGACCGCACACCGAAATAATGGTTTCCAGCGCGGACCAGGACTTGATGGTTTCACCGATAGTCAGGTTGAAGTACTCCTTGAACAGCCAGAAGCCCGGGTCGTTCACGTGTGAGAAAATCACGCTACCGGAACCGACGGCAATAACCATCAGCTCAGGGCTGACGCCCGTGGTGGCAATCAGTGGCGCAACGATACCGCCCGCGGTGATTGCCGCAACGGTTGCAGAACCCAGCGCGATACGCAGAACTGCGGCGATAGACCAGGCCATCAGAAGCGGCGACACGTTGGTTTCATGCATCATGGCCGCGATGTATTTATCCACACCGCTATCGACCAGAACCTGCTTGAACGCACCGCCACCGCCGATGATCAACAGCATCATGGCAATGATTTTGATGGAAGAGGTCAGCGTGTCGTTGATCTGATCCATGGAACGACCGCGGTTCAGGCCGAAGGTGAACATCGCGATCAACACCGCAATCAGCGTGGCCATCACCGGGTCGCCGAGGAACTCAGCAACGGACAGGAACGCGTGACCTTTCGGCAGAACCATCTCTGCCACGGCGCGCATCGCCATCAGGATCACCGGGACCAGAGAGGTCCAGACGCTGACGCCAAAGCCAGGCATTTCTTCTTCGGTGAAGGTTTTCGCGCTGTACAGACCTTCCGGAATCGGCTTATCAATGCCTTTCAGGAAGCGGGCATAAACAGGGCCTGCCAGAATCACGGTTGGGATGGCCAGAATCGTACCGAACAGCAGGGTTTTACCCATATCGGCGTGGAAAATGGTGGCGATAGCGGTTGGGCCCGGGTGCGGTGGCAGGAAGCCGTGCGTCACGGACAGCGCTGCTGCCATTGGTACACCGACATACAGCAGCGGAATGCTCGCCGCCGCCGCAATGGTGAAGACCAGCGGCAGCATCAGCACGAAGCCCACTTCATAGAACAGTGCGAAACCGACGGTAAAACCGGTTAACACAACTGCCCACTGGATGTTCTTCTTACCAAACTTGTCGATAAGCGTGGTGGCGATACGCTGTGCACCACCGCAGTCCGCCAGCATTTTGCCGAGCATGGCGCCAAAGCCCATGATCAACGCCAGGCTGCCGAGCGTGCCGCCGACACCCGCTTTAATGGAGCTAATAACTTTGACCAGCGGCATCCCTTGCATCAGACCGACTGCAAGTGCCACCAGAACCAGAGCGATAAACCCGTTCATTTTGAAACGGATCATCAAGAGCAGTAATAACACAACACCGATAGCAACGATGACTAATGGCATGATTTACCTGGCCTTTGAATTGTTATGGGTAACGTCATTGTTTCAACGACACGTTCCGGTTGTCCCAACTGGGAACAGAGTGGTTAACGGCACTAATACTGATACCTTGGAAACTATTTAGTTTAGTCGGCTGTTATGAGTGTGTTTAGTGCCCATGAGAATGATACGGGTAACATGACGTGATTGAGAATCACCCTGGAGGGCAAAATTTAAATTATGAGACGCAGGTCAACATATGGAGGTAAACGCAAAACGGTAACCGCAAGGTTACCGTTTTTAATGTTTTCACCCTCTCCCGTGGGAGAGGGCGGGGTGAGGGCATCAGACCGCACTATTTTTGTAGGCCCGGTAAGCGCAGCGCCACCGGGCAATACAGACGGGCAATGAATCAGTAGTAAGAGTGCTCGCCGCGCTGGTGTTCGGTCAGGTCACGCACGCCTTTCAGTTCCGGGAACTCGTTCAGCAGTTGCTTCTCGATCCCTTCTTTCAGGGTCACATCGACCATGGAACAACCGTTACAGCCGCCGCCAAACTGCAGAATTGCGTAGCCTTCGTCGGTGATTTCCATCAGGGAAACGCGACCACCGTGGCCGGCCAGTTGCGGGTTGATCTGGGATTGCAGCAGATACTCTACGCGCTCCATCAGCGGGGCATCGTCAGATACTTTACGCATTTTGGCGTTTGGCGCTTTCAGCGTCAGCTGCGAGCCCAGCTGGTCGGTGACGAAGTCGATCTCCGCATCTTCAAGATACGGCGCGCTCAGCTCATCAACATATGCCGTGAGCTGGTCAAATTTAAGGGCAGTGTCAGTTGCTTCCACCGCGTCTGGCGGACAATAGGAGACACCACATTCTGCATTCGGAGTGCCTGGATTGATCACAAACACGCGGATCTGCGTCCCTTCTTCCTGATTTGCCAGCAGTTTGGCAAAGTGCGCTTGTGCAGAATCGGAAATACGGATCATAGCTTTGGCCTAATAGTTGACTAAATTACCTGGGTATAATCATACGCCCATTGGAGAAGGGCTACAAGGTACGGCACAGACACCATACCTGAACCGACGCGGCGCCGCTTTGCAAAAGCAGTCGGGAAAGTTCAGCAACGGTACTGCCTGTGGTGACGACATCATCCACAATCGCGATATGGAGCCCTTTGACGGCGAATTCAAGGCGAAAGGCGTTTTTGAGGTTCCTTTTGCGCAGCCGGGCGCTCAGCTGATGCTGAATGGCGGTGGCATGGCGGCGCGTCAGCGCAGCGGCTGGGTACTGACAGCCGAGCCACCGGGCGAGCGGGCGACAGAGCAGGTCGCTCTGGTTGTAGCCGCGTCGCCAGTGACGGCGCCGGTATAAGGGCACATTCAGCACCATATCCACTTTCGGCAGCGTGCGCGTGCGCCGTGCCTGCAACACCGCCAGCAATAACAGGCGGGCGAGAGGGCGAGCCAGCGCAATCTGGCCGGAAAACTTCAGCGCGTGGATAAGCCTGCTTAACGGTGGGACGTAATCATCGACCGCCACCAGGGCGCTCCACGGTGGTGGCTTTTTCAGGCAGCGACCGCAGGGAAACTGTGGACTGTACGCCGGTAAACCGCACTGCGGGCAGGTCGTGATACTACTTGCCAGCGAACGCGTGCAGACGGAGCAGACTCCCCACGCGCTCAGCGCAAGTGGCATTCGACATAGCCAGCACAAGCCGGGCACTGTTAGCATAGACAACCTCCATGTAAAAAAGAGAACAGTAACTGATGAAGACGCTGTGGTGGCAGACCGTAGGGACGGGAAATCGCCATCTTGTGCTGCTGCACGGATGGGGACTGAATGCGGAAGTATGGCATTGCGTAAATGAGGAACTTGCCTCGCATTTCACGCTGCATCTGGTGGATTTACCCGGCTTTGGCCGCAGCCGCGGCTATGGGGCGATGTCGCTTGAAGAGATGGCGCAGCAGGTTCTGGCCGCCGCACCGCAACAGGCCATCTGGCTCGGCTGGAGTCTGGGCGGGCTGGTGGCAAGTGAGGTTGCATTAACGAACCCTGAACGCGTGCAGGCGCTGGTAACGGTGGCCTCGTCGCCGAACTTCAGTGCGCAGGAGGAGTGGCCGGGTATTAAGCCGGACGTACTGAGCAACTTCCAGCGCCAGTTGAGCGAAGATTACCAGCGAACGGTAGAACGCTTCCTGGCCCTGCAGACGATGGGGACAGAGAGCGCCCGTAAGGATGCCCGTCTGCTGAAGCAGACTGTGCTGTCGCTGCCGATGCCGGATGTGGAGGTGCTGAACGGGGGGCTCGAGTTACTGAAAACGGTCGACCTGCGTGAGCCGCTGACCGCGCTGGCGGTGCCGCACCTGCGCATTTATGGTTATCTGGATGGGCTGGTTCCACGCAAAGTGGTACCACTGCTGGATGAACTGTGGCCAGAGAGTCAATCGCTGACAATCGCCAAAGCGGCCCATGCGCCGTTTATCTCGCATCCTGCCGAATTTTGTTCAGCGTTGATCGCCTTCAGTCATGAAGTGCCCACCACTCCCTGAGACAGGCTTTCCCTTCCGGGCAATGTTTACAACTGCCGGACAGACAACCGTCCGGCTCTTCCTGAATACGTATGGCTTTCCCCATCGCTTCCAGTCTTTCCAGCATGGCATCGATCATCGGCTGCGGCGTATGCAGGCTGAGGCTCAGCTGTTTTGCCTCCATACGCCCCTGCAACGCCAGTAAATCACGAACCTGAATCAACGATGCCATGGCTCCCCCTAGTGACAGTCGCCCGCCGGGCTGTTGCAGCAGGTCGCGGCGGTTTTACGGTTTGCCAGCAGGTTGATATCGACGCGGCTGCGTGCCCGGCGTAGCAGACCGAGAACGAGCACGTTAAACAGCACAACCGCCAGGATGCAGACCAGGCTGTAGCGCGGATGCTGGCTGAAGTTAACGGTCTGGTAAAAGAGCGTCGCCAGCGAGTAGGCGATGTTTAAGCCCCACAGGATGGAGAACCCCATCCAGCCGCGGCTGGACTCACGGGCTATCGCCCCCATCACCGAGATGCACGGAATATAGAGCAGGACAAAGATGAGGTAGCTGTAGGCCGCTGACGCACTGCCAAATTTCTCGCTCATCACGCCCATGGCACCGGTGGCCATTTCGCCGTCGCCTTTGCTGGCTTCAATCGGGTTCGCCAGTACGCTCAGGCTGAAGGTGTCTTTCAGGCTCTGCCAGGTCTCTTCCACCGCGCCGAGCAGTTCATCACCGAGGTGGAACGCTGCCGGGTTAAACTCTTCTTCCTGGATATTCTCAGCGGTGTAAAGCGTGTTCAGGGTGCCGACCACCACCTCTTTTGCCATCGCGCCGGTGAACAGGCCAACGGTCGCCTGCCAGTTGTCTTCATGCACGCCAATCGGTTTAAACACCGGGGTAATGACGCGGCTGACGGAGGCGAGGGCGGAGTCGTTGATGTTATCCGCCGCCTGCCCGCTCAGGGTGAAGCTGTTCAGCGCGCTCAGGAAGATGCTGACGATAACAATCACTTTACCGGCGCGCAGAACAAAACCTTTCAGGCGCTGCCAGGTCTGGATCGCCAGGCTTTTCAGATGCGGCACGTGATACACCGGCAGTTCCATCACAAACGGCGACGCTTCCCCGCGCATGATGGTGTGTTTAAGCATGAGCCCGGTCAGGATCGCCATCACGATGCCCAGCACATACAGCGAGAAGACCGCCAGCGCCCCTTCCTGCCCAAAGAAGGCCGCGGCGAAGACCGCAAAGATAGCCAGTCGCGCCCCGCAGGACATAAATGGCGCCATCATGATGGTCATCAGACGTTCGCGGGGGGCATCAAGCGTGCGCGCACCCATTACCGACGGCACGTTACAGCCGAAGCCGACAATCAGCGGGACGAAGGATTTACCCGGCAGACCCAGGGCCTGCATCAGACGATCCATCACGAAAGCCGCACGCGCCATGTAACCGGAGTCCTCAAGGAACGAGAGGAACAGGTACATCATGCCGATTTGCGGTACCAGCGGCAGAACGGTGTTGATACCACCACCGATCCCCTGGGCGAGGAAAATGGTCAGCCATTCCGGGAAGTGCAGGGTGTAGCCCAGCCACTGAATACCGTGGACAAATATCGCCACAGAACCAGCATCGAAAATAGGCTGTAGCGCGCCACCGATGTTAATGGCGAGCAGGAACATCAGGTACATGACCAGTAAAAAGATCGGCAAACCGAGGAAGCGGTTAAGCACAATCTTGTCCACGGCGGCCGTAAAGCGGCTTGGCTCGGCCGTCAGGGCATTGCTGACCACGTCGCAAATGGCGGCGATGGCCTGATAGCGCGCGTCGGCGATGTGCAGGGCCGGGTCATCGAGCTCATCGCTCAGACGCGCCAGCGCCACGTCCAGTTTGTCTGCGGCATGGCCCGCATAGGCGCGGCTGTAGATATCGCCTTCCAGCATCTGCAGGCCGAGCCACAGGCGCTGTCTGGCGGGCATGCTGTTGTCCATCTCCTGCGCCAGCAGACCGGCCTCGCGCAGAAGCGGTTGCGCATAGTGCACCAGCTCAACGTCGGCGTTGCCCGCGTGGCGGTCAATGGCCAGCTTCAGTGCGTCAATTCCGCGGGCACGGGTAGAAACCAGCGGCACTACCGGGCAGCCCAGACGCGCGGAGAGGGCGTCGACGTCTATACGCAGCTTTTGTTTCTCTGCGATGTCGAGCATGTTGAGCGCCACAATGCAGGGGATCCCCAGCTCAAGCAACTGCAGCGTCAGATAGAGGTTACGCTCCAGGTTAGATGCATCGACCACGTTGATTAACAGGTCCGCATCGCCACTCAGAATATAGTGACAGGCAATCTGCTCATCGAGCGAGGTTTGTGACGAAATGGTGGTTAAGGAGTAGGTGCCGGGCAGATCCACCAGGGTGACCTGATTGTCTGTCGTGGTGAACTGGCCTTCTTTACGTTCAACCGTTACGCCCGCCCAGTTACCCACACGCTGGCGTGCACCGGTGAGCTGGTTAAATAACGTTGTCTTGCCGGAATTAGGATTGCCAATTAAGCCAATAGTTAATTTTTTCATTGTTTTCGACTCACTGAAACCGCTGGCTTGTTATTGGGATAAGGCTTCGACTTCAATTAATGCGAGGTCTTTTTTACGCAGTACCAGATTCACGCGCCGGGTTTCAATATGAACGGGATCACCTAACGGGGCCACGCGCACCACCTGGAATGACGAGCCGGGGAGCATGCCCAGCGACAGCAGCTTTTGCCGATAGGCCGGGCTAATTTCGCGGGTAAAACCGGTAATTTTCCATGCACTGTCTGGAGTGAATTGCATAATGCCTGATTCCACGAAAGGTTAAATTATCTACTATGGGATGATAATGAGAATAGTTTTTATCAGCAATATGAAAACTGTGACGGAATGTTGTTAAGCGTATTAATTTACGGCCTGTTTGACCTTGCTCAATATTTGCTGAAATGACGGGAAAACGAAAAGGGGATTATTTGTTAACGGGGTGATAAATGGTGGTTTAAATATGGATATGCAATCGGTTTCATCTTTTGCGATATAATTTGTCCCCTCACCCCGGCCCTCTCCTCAAGGGAGAGGGTGTTCAAGTTCCCTCTCCCCTTTGGGGAGAGGGTTAGGGTGAGGGGCATTTA
>NZ_JALW01000011.1:0-77144 GCF_000710795.1 Enterobacter sp. T1-1
GGCTTATCGGGGACGGGCGGATGTAACGTCCCTGTAAAGCCGCCCTCTCGGCGCATCCCTGCGCCTCGCCCCGGCCTGCAGGAAACGCCTCAGCGATTTACAGCCGGACCAGGGCATCGCTGAATGCTCTCAGTCATTCTGAGAGCAGCGTTATCGCTTATGGTTAAAAAATTACTGGGGAACCCTCAGCCCACAGGGAGAGGGAACAAACACTAAAAACGGCAACTTATGTTGCCGTTTTGCTTTTACCTAAGCCACCTGCTGATTTTCCGCTTCCGCATTACGCTGCGCTTCTTCCGCCTCCTGCTCCAGCAGCTGCTTCTCGTACACTTTAAAGAACGGGAAGTAGATAATGGCGGAGACACACGCAAGCACCACTACCAGAATGGCCGCGCGGAAATCCCAGCCCAGCGCCCATGCGGCGCCCACAGGCGCGGGTGCTGTCCATGGAACAACAGAGATAACGCGGCTAATCAGATCAAACTTCATTGCCGCCCAGGCCAGCACGGCGTTGACCATCGGCGCCAGCAGGAACGGAATAAAGAACACCGGGTTCATGACGATCGGCGTACCAAAAATGACCGGTTCGTTGATGTTAAAGATGCTCGGCACCACGCTCAGACGCCCGATGGAGCGCAGGTGCGCTGAACGGCTGCGCAGGTAGCAGAACACCAGCCCCATTGTCGCGCCCGAGCCCCCAATCACGATAAAGAACGTCCAGAACGCTTCCATAAAGATATGGGGAAGAGGCTGGCTTGCCGCAAGGGCGGTCTGGTTAGCCCCGAGATTGGTCAGCCAGAACATCTGCAGCATCCCGGAGACAATTGCCGCCCCGTGGATCCCTGCGAACCACAGTAAATGACCAATCAACACCGCCAGCAGGATGGCAGGCAGAGAATCCGCAGCGGAAACCAGCGGTTTGAAGATTGACATAATGGCCTGCGGGATCAGCATGCCAAACTGAGATTGAATCAACAAACTCAGCGGATAGAGCGTCAGTACGACCACCAGCACCGGGATCAGCAGATCAAAGGAGTTTTTGATCATCGGAGGAACCTGGTCCGGCAGACGGATACCGATATTGTGCGCTTTGAGGAAACGCATCATCTCAACGCAGTAGATTGCTACCAGAATTGCGGTAAAGATCCCCGTGCCTCCCAGGCTGTCTACGGGCAGCGTGCCTTTGGTCTTAGGTGCAGCCACCAACAGAAACGCCATCAGCGACAGCATGGCGCACATGAACGGATCTAACTGATGCGATTTCACATAGTGTTTGCCGAGGTTATAGGCAATGGCCGCACAAATATAAATGGACATAATGCCCATCGTCATATCGAACGGCGTGAGAATCTGGCCTTCAAATTGCTTTGCCATGTCCAGCCAGGCGCGCGCGAAGCCCCAGGTGGTGTCTGGCGAAAACGGTGGGTAAGCAAACACTAACAAAAATGAACCGACAATCATAAAGGGCATCGCGGAAATAAACCCGTCGCGGATAGCCATAACATGACGCTGGGAAGAGATCCGCCCGGCAATGGGACTGACGTAATTTTCAACGAAACGGAATATCAGATTAAACGCAGCATGGTTGGCAGACATAGCAGATCTCCTGTCAGACGTTCGATACGGGCGTTTTCACGCCACACGTTGTTCCATAAATCAGCTTCACAACCTTGCTGGCTCGTGTACCAGCGGTACTGCTCAGACGGAATGGTTTCATAATGTGCTCTTATTATTGGATACAGGGGACGTTACGTCCTCAGTATTAATCTCTGATTCACGCTCTGCAACCGGTTACTGTAACCGGTTTCCGTGAATGTGAAGGCGATCCAGAAATCGGCCATGTAGGATATTTGTTACTTAAGAGATATTTACAGCAGATAAATTCTTATGACAGATTACGCAGGATATTTGTCAGGAGGAAACAATGAGTTTGCAGTCTGTACAGCAGTTTTTTGCCGACAACGCGCCGGATATAGAAATCATTGAACTGAGTCAGAGTACCGCGACCGTTGCGCTGGCTGCTGCCGCTCATCGCGTTGAGCCGGGACAAATCGCCAAGACGTTATCGCTAAAAGTAAAAAATGAGGTGATTCTGGTAGTGGCGAAAGGCGATGCGCGTCTGGACAACAAAAAACTGAAAGATACCTTTGGTGCAAAAGCGCGCATGCTCAGTAGTGATGAAGTGGTGACGATTACAGGCCATCCCGTCGGGGGAGTCTGTCCGTTCGGGCTGGAAAACCCACTTTCTGTTTACTGCGATATTTCGTTAAAACAGTACGCGGAAGTGCTGCCCGCCGCAGGTGCCATCCACAGCGCCGTACGCATTTCACCAGACCGGATGGCTGAGCTGACGTCCGCAAAGTGGGTCGATGTATGCATTTAATTGATGTGCCAGAATGTATCTGGCGCATCAAAAAATCACCGATTATAAAAATGCCGGCGAGCCTGACACCGAACAGCGCATGTCTCTTGCCGGAAGATGAGTAAGAATATCCGCCGCATCAAGCAACCCTACGTCAGAATTCACCCCCAGTTTCACCATCGCATTAAACTTGTGCGCGCGGATGGTTTTAATATTGCGTTCAAGTTGTGTCGCGATTTCAGGAATGGAAAACCCGAAAGACATATACCGCAATATCGCCCGCTCCGTTGGGCTTAACAATCTGTTTTGATTGACATACCAGTGGTTCAGCATATTGTCATTGATATGATGCGTCTCTCTCAATAGCACCACCAGCTCCTCCTGCAGGTGGCTCAGCGGTACCGATTTACTCACAATGCCATGCAGACGAGAAGGCGACAGATGGCTTATCAGGCGCGCTTCCATGTCATCAGACGCAAGTACAATTCGCTGAATATCGCTATGGGTGAAAGCGAGATCCCGCAGGGAAGCCAGGCAGTTACGACGCTCCTCACGCGCATCTGAGAGCGAATAGATCACCGAGAAAAAAGAGATATTGGTCAGCGCCTTTTTAAAGCTTTCGAACTGACTGAAGAGGTGCAGTCGATAATGGCTGAGCATCGGCATCGCAAAAAGATGCTGCAGCCCAACGGCACTCATTGTGCAATTTTCGATGACAGCGATATGTCCTGGTGTATCGGTTTTTTCCATTCCTCATACTCTCCATAGGCTGACATTAAACTCAGCTCTCTCATTCCCTGTGCACTGTTAATCCAGGCGTACATATCGGCATTGCTGCGCAGCGACAACCGTCGCATCGCACTGTTTTTCTGCGCACTGATTGTTTTGTTGCTCTTCTTGAGCAAGGTAGCAATTTGGTTAATTCCCCAGCCCTTACCTAGCAGGCGTAACACTTTGCGTTCAGAGTGGGTAAGCGCAACAAACGGTTCGTCTTCGGTTTCCGCCTCGGCGGGTTCAGGAGACAATAACGTCTGGCTTATCCGCTCCGCCCGCTCGCTACCTGCACGAATAGCATTAATCACGCCTTCAATCGGCTCCATTTCAGAAAGCAACGTGCTTTCCGGGCGCATAAGCAGTTCCACTGCAATGGGATAAAGGGGACGAGAGACCATAAAAATCCAGTGAATATCCCGGTATTGGTTCAGTAAGTTGTAATATTCTTCTAACGTTCCCCGGGGTTTCCTGTATTCACCTGAAATATCAGCAATAATGACATTAGCCCGGCGAAGCTGAAGTAACGTTAACTCCTGCAGCGAACGACAATAAGTCAATTCAAATTCTGGGAAATGGTTTGCCATAACGCTGCCTAACCCGTTTTGCATAACGGGTACCCTGCTAATAACTACGCCATGTTTACCATTCAATGACAACATAGACCCTCCGTGTCCATTTTTCATTTGATGAGTAGCGTCTAAACGCATCAAGATTTATGTTTTTTCGTCCCTGAGTGTAGACTGATTAATACAAGCAGAAGATGAGATATGTTCTTAGCTTAAGAAAGGCCTAAAACAACGCTAATATCTCACAAAGCGCAATTAAATTTAATTGCAAGAGCATTAAAATAATGAAAACATAAAATAAGAATAACTTAATATAAATATTCTATATTTCGACTCATATAAATTCATCGCATTTATATTTAAACCGCATTCTCTTTCGCGAACCGGGCTGCAACTGTTTGCAGGAATCTTGATCTGACCCAGAGCAAGGGATACCGCACTCTGTGCTAAAAGTAAGCATCAGGGGCCAACAGGCAAGCGACTCACCAACACTTCGGGACACTACATGCAGGCAGAAATATCGATGCAGCGTGCCACCACGCGGCTGTGTATTCAGTGCGGACTTTTCCTGCTCCAGCACGGGGCGGAAAGCGCCCTGGTCGAGGAGCTTTCGACGCGTCTGGGGCTGGCATTGGGGATGGATAGCGTCGAAAGCGCGATTTCATCGAACGCTATCGTGCTGACCACCATCAAAGATGGCCAGTGCCTCACCTCTACCCGTAAAAACCACGACCGCGGCATTAATATGCATGTGGTAACCGAAGTGCAGCACATCGTCATTCTGGCTGAACATAAGCTGCTCGACCTGAAAGAGATAGAAAAACGGTTCAACCAAATCAAACCTCTACGTTATCCGCGCTGGCTGGTGGTGTTGATGGTGGGGTTATCGTGCGCCTGTTTTTGTAAGCTCAATAAAGGGGGCTGGGACGGCGCGTTCGTGACCTTCTGCGCCAGCAGCATCGCCATGTATGTACGCCAGGTACTGACGCACCGGCAGTTGCACCCACAAATCAACTTCTGCATCACCGCGTTTGTTGCCACCACGGTGTCGGGGCTGCTGCTGCGCCTGCCGCAGTTTGCCAACACGCCCACCATCGCCATGGCCGCCAGCGTGCTCCTGCTGGTTCCGGGCTTCCCGCTGATTAATGCCGTTGCCGATATGTTTAAAGGGCACATCAATACCGGTCTGGCGCGCTGGGCGATTGCCAGCCTGCTTACGCTGGCAACCTGTATCGGCGTAGTGATGGCCATGACGCTGTGGGGGTTACGCGGATGGGCATAATAACGTTTCTGCTGGCACTGATGCAGGACATGATCCTGGCCGCCATTCCCGCCGTCGGCTTTGCGATGGTCTTCAACGTCCCGCAGCGCGCTTTGCCATGGTGTGCGCTGCTGGGCGCCATCGGTCATGGCTCGAGAATGATCATGATGACCGCTGGTTTTAACATCGAGTGGTCAACTTTTATGGCCTCCATGCTGGTCGGCAGCATTGGTATTCAGTGGTCGCGCTGGTATCTGGCGCATCCTAAGGTGTTCACCGTCGCGGCCGTCATCCCGATGTTCCCCGGCATTTCAGCCTATACGGCCATGATTTCAGCGGTAAAAATCAGCCACTTTGGCTACACCGAGCCACAGATGATCCTGCTTCTGAGCAACTTTCTTAAGGCCTCATCTATTGTTGGCGCACTCTCGATCGGGTTGTCGATCCCGGGACTGTGGCTTTACCGCAAACGCCCGCGCGTTTGATGTTTGTGTTATTTCGCTGCCATGGGGATAATCTTTCTATTCCGTTTAGTGACGATAAGGAAAGGATGTGGCAAACCCTGGCAGCGAACTCCCGGAGCACAGTGAAGAATCCAGCCTGAAGGAAAAAATCTTTCAGAGCGCTATCGCCCTTTTTGCCGAATATGGGTTGAACGGCGCCCGCATGGAGCAGATCGCAGAGAAAGCAGGCACCACTAAACGGATGGTGGTTTACCATTTTAAGAACAAAGAAAATCTTTACCTTCTCGTTCTTGAGTACGTCTACACCCGGATCCGCGCCAGTGAAAAAGCGCTCAGCCTTGCAGAGATACCGCCGGTTGAAGCGCTGGTGCACCTGGTGGAAGCCACCTTTGACTACCACGCAGACCACCCGGATTACATTCGTATTATCTGCATGGAGAACATGCAGCGTGGTCGCTTTATGCAGCAATCCAGCTACCTGCGCCAGGTCAACCGCAGCGCGCTCGACCTGCTCGACGATATCCTGCGGCGCGGAAAAGAAAAGCAGCTGTTCAGCCAGTCGGTTGACCCGCGGGATCTTCACCGCCTGATCAGCAGCTTCAGCTTCCACTATGTTGCCAACAGCTACACCTTTACGCTGCTGTTTGAAGAGGGAGCAGACGAGCAAGCTCAGCGCCAGCACTACCGGAAAATGGCCGTTCAGGTGGCGCTTCGTTATACCTGCCCATAAAATTGCTTGCAATTATATCGTGCACTATCTATATTCAACACATGAACGCAAAAACGAACGACACCACCAACGCGCTTCTGCTGGATAACCAGCTCTGTTTTGCCCTCTATTCGGCAAACCTGGCGCTTAACAAGCTGTACCGGCAACTGCTGGCGCCGCTTAACCTGACCTACCCGCAATACCTGGTGATGCTGGTACTGTGGGAGCAGGATGACATTACGGTGTCGGACATCGGTGAGCGGCTGTTTCTTGACTCTGCCACCCTGACGCCGCTGTTGAAGCGTCTGGAAAGCGCCGGGCTGATCAACCGTCAGCGTTCGCGTAAAGACGAACGCCAGGTCGCCGTCACGCTGAGCGATGCGGGACGTGAGCTGCAGCAGCAGGCCTCCGGGATCCCTCACGCGGTGGGATGCGCAGCGCAATGTGACACTGACACCATGCTGGCACTCAAGCAGCAGCTTGAACTTTTGCGACATCAGTTACATCACGCGTAAGGCTATACTTTTCGCGTATTTATTTACCCCAATATATCGCGCGCTATTTAATAGCACGCACTAACGTAAGATGAGGAACCTGCCATGTCTTTAGAAAAAGTTGTCTACACTGCCAAAGCAAAAGCGACCGGAGGCCGTGACGGCCGCGCAACCTCTTCCGATGGCGTCCTGGACGTCAAACTGGGTGTGCCAAAAGAGATGGGCGGCATGGGGGGCGAAGTGACCAACCCTGAACAGCTGTTTGCTGCCGGCTACTCTGCCTGTTTCCTGGGGGCGATGAAATTTGTGGCTGCGCGCGACAAATTTACGCTGCCAAAAGAGGCCTTCATTGAAGGTGAAGTGGGAATTGGTCCACTGCCAACCGGTTTTGGTATCGAAGCCAAACTGAACATTCACGTTGAAGGCATGGATCCTGCAGAAGCCAAAAAACTGGTGGATGCCGCGCACATTGTGTGCCCGTACTCCAACGCGACCCGCGGCAACATCGACGTGACCCTGAATATCATCGCGTGATAAATGCCTGATGGCGCTGCGCTTATCAGGCCTACGACTGTAGCCCCGGTAAGCGCAGCGCCACCGGGGAAATCCCCTCCATTCCCTCATCCTCTCTGTGCTACCATAAGCCCATATCACGCCCGTAGTAATCAGTAGAGAAAGCGTTATGTCCTCCAGAATTCTGACCACCAGCATTGCTGGTATTGATGCCTTTATGCGCGATCCCCGCGGTGTGTTGACGCACGCCGAAGGCGGCACGCTTGCAGTGTTGGCCGATAACGCCCCGGCGTTTTACGCCCTCACCCCGGAGCGTCTGGCGCAGCTTCTGGAGATAGAAGCGCGGTTGTCGCGCCCGGCAAGTGACGTCACGCTCGATAACCAGTTCTTTGAAGAGCCGGGTAACGCCCCCGTCACGGTGCCGATGGGGAAATTTGCCCTGTACGCGGGCTGGCATCCGGATGTGGATTTTCAGCGGCAGGCGGCATTGTGGGGCATTGCGCTGACGCAACCGGCTACCCCTGAGGAGCTTGCCGCCTTTATTGCCTGGTGGCAGGCAGAAGGCAAAGTCTTCACCCACATTCAGTGGCAGCAAAAGCTCGCCCGCCATCTGCAAATTAACCGCGCCAGCAATAACGGCCAGCCAAAACGCGATATCAACGCTTTTTCAGAACCGGATAAACAGATCCCTAATGGATTCCGAGGTGCGAAATGAAAAACGTCGGCGACCTGATGAAACGACTGCAAAAGATGATGCCAGCCAATGTGAAGCCTGCCTTCACAACGGGTGAAGAACTTCTGGCGTGGCAAAAAGAACAGGGTGAGATCCGCGCTGCCGCCCTCGCCCGTGAAAACCGGGCGATGAAAATGCAGCGTACCTTTAACCGCTCCGGTATTCGCCCCCTGCATCAGAACTGCTCATTCGATAACTATAAAATTGAGACCAACGGGCAGATGAACGCCCTGGCCGCCGCCCGGCAGTACGTGGACGAATTCGACGGCAACATCGCCAGCTTTATCTTCAGCGGTAAGCCCGGCACCGGTAAAAATCACCTGGCCGCCGCCATCTGCAACGAACTGCTTCTGCGTGGGAAATCGGTGTTAATCATTACCGTGGCCGATATCATGTCTGCCATGAAAGACACCTTCAGCAACCGTGAAACCAGCGAAGAGCAGTTGCTTAACGATCTGAGCAATGTGGATTTGCTGGTTATTGACGAGATCGGTGTTCAAACCGAATCCCGCTATGAAAAGGTGATCATTAACCAGATTGTCGATCGCCGCTCTTCTTCCAAGCGTCCCACCGGCATGCTGACCAACCACAATATCGACGAGATGACCCGCTTACTGGGCGAGCGCGTGATGGATCGCATGAAGCTGGGCAACAGCCTCTACGTCATCTTTGACTGGGAAAGCTATCGCAGCCGCGTCACCGGTAAAGAGTATTAAGACAGTTCCAAGAATCGCCGCCGGAACGGAGGTATATACTGGACCCCTTCCGGCCCAAAACGGACCTTTTTGAGAAAGTCATTATGAAAAAACAGATTCTTTTCAGCACACTTTTAGGCGCACTGCTGGTCACCGGCATGGCCCATGCCGCGTCATGGCAGGAGTCCCTCTCCAGCGCCGCCAGCGAACTCACCAAAGAGAGCGGCAGCACTCAGAGCGGGCTGTCAGCCTCTTCCCTCACCAGCCTGCTGGGCAATAGCTCCCAGAGTCTGAGTGCCGGCACCATGAACAACGCAGCAGGCATCCTGGAATACTGTGCGAAGCAAAAGCTGGCTTCCGTCACCGATGCGCAAAATGTGAAAAACCAGGTGCTGGGTAAGCTGGGTCTGGACACCCAGGAGCAGAAAGCCGACACCAACTACATGGACGGCATTCAGGGTCTGCTGAACGCGCAAAATGGTCAGCAGCTGAATCTGAGCACCCTTGGCAACTCATCTCTGGCGAAACAGGTGAAAACCAAAGCCTGCGATCTGGTGCTGAAACAAGGCGTTAATTTCATCTCCTGATCGGCCCCATTTCCTGCCACAACACGCCGCGTTTAATACGTTAGTCTTGCAACGCGGCGTGAAACCGGCATTTTCCCCTTCTGCCCTCGTCTCAGCATCCGTACAGCAGGATGCGACCGCCTTCAAAAAATCGATTTTCTAAACCAATTCCTAACAACGGCACACTTTCGTGACACTAAAATTGCAGCTTAGCGACATCACCATTACATTGTATTACCCAAAAAATAATCAATTAGCCAGCGAAGCACCTGGCGTCATGAGGATATGCTGTTGTCAGAGTTAATGTCCCTTGCCCTTTTTCTGGCCTCCATCGGCGTTTACGCCTGGAAAGCTGGCCGTAACACCTGGTGGTTTATCGCCACGCTGGTGGTGCTCGGCATTTTTATTGTTTTAAACATTACGCTCTACGCCAGCGATTACTTTACCGGAGACGGGATAAACGATGCGGTGCTCTACACCCTGACCAATAGCCTGACGGGCGCGGGAGTGGGTAAATATATCCTCCCCGGTCTGGGCCTGGTGCTGGCGCTGGTGACCATTTTTGGCGCGCTCGCCTGGGTGCTGCGCCGCCGCCGTCATCTTCCGCACCACCATGGCTACAGCCTGCTGGCGCTTTTCCTTGCGCTGGCCTCCGTGGATGCCAGCCCGGCATTTCATCAGATCACCGAGCTGGTGAGATCCCAGTCGCGCGACGGTGACCCGGATTTCGTGGCGTACTATAAAGAGCCATCGAAAACGATAGCCAACCCGAAGCTTAATCTGGTGTACATCTACGGCGAGAGTCTGGAGAGGACCTATTTCGATAACGACGCCTTCCCGAACCTGACGCCGGATCTGGGCGCGCTGAAAAACGAAGGCCTCGACTTCAGTCACACCATGCAGCTGCCCGGCACCGACTACACCATTGCCGGAATGGTCGCCTCCCAGTGCGGCATTCCTCTGTTTGCCCCCTTTGAAGGCAACGCCTCAGCTTCAATGTCGAGCTTCTTCCCGCAGAATATCTGCCTGGGCGACATCCTGAAAAACTCCGGTTACGAGAACTATTTTGTCCAGGGGGCCAACCTGCGCTTTGCCGGGAAAGATGTGTTCCTGAAATCACACGGGTTTGATCATCTGTACGGCTCAGAAGAGTTAAAAACGACCGTCGCCGATCCCACTTACCGCAACGACTGGGGCTTCTACGACGATACCGTGCTGGAGGAAACCTGGAAAAAATTCGAAGAACTGTCCCGCGCCGGGAAACGCTTCTCCCTCTTTGCCCTGACGGTAGATACTCACCATCCTGACGGTTTCGTCTCGCGCACCTGCAAGCGCAAACGCTACGACATTGACGGAAAAGATAATAAATCCTTCAGCGCCGTCACCTGTAGCCAGGAGCATATCGCCGCCCTTGTTCAGAAAATCAAAACCTCACCCTGGTTCAAAAACACGGTGATCGTGGTCTCTTCAGACCATCTAGCGATGAAAAACAGCGCGTGGGATCAGCTGAACAAACAGGATCGCAGCAACCTGTTCTTCGTTCTGCGCGGCGACAAACCGCAGCAGGAGGTAATCGCCACCAAGCGTAATTCGATGGATAACGGCGCCACGGTGCTGGATATTCTTGGCGGTGACAACTTTATTGGCCTGGGCCGCAGCACGCTGTCGGGACAATCGCTGTCCGAAGTGTTCCTCAACATGAAGGAAAAAATCCTCGCCTGGAAGCCGGATATCATACGTCTGTGGAACTTCCCGAAAGAGATGAAAGACTTCATTATCGATCAGGATAAAAAAACGATCGCCTTCTCAGGCAGCCACTTCCGGCTGCCGCTGCTGCTGCGCGTGTCGGATAACCGCGTTGAGCCGCTGCCCGAAAGCGAATACTCGGCGCCGCTGCGCTTCCAGCTGGCGGAGTTTGCCCCGCGAGATAACTTTGTCTGGGTCGATAAGTGCTACAAAATGGGCCAGCTCTGGTCGCCGCCGCTGGCGCTGTCGACGGACTGGTGCGTCTCTCAGGGGCAGCTTGGCGGGGAGCAAACCGTGCAGCACGTGGATAAGCCAGTATGGAAGGGCAAAACCGCCTTCAGGGATACGGTTATCGATACCGCCCGCTATCAGCGCAACATTGATATGCTGAAAATCGTCGACAACGATATTCGCTATAAAGCGGACAGCTTCATCTTCAACGTCGCCGGTGCGCCGGAAGAGGTTAAACAGTTCAGCGGTATCTCTCGTCCGGAGTCCTGGGGACGCTGGTCCAACGCACAGCTGGGCAATGAGGTAAAAATTGAGTATGCCCACCCCTTGCCGCAGAAATTCGACCTGGTGATCACCGCCAAAGCGTATGGCGCTAATGCTAACCGCCCTGTTCCGGTACGGGTGGGCGACAGCGAGCAAACGCTGACCCTTGGCAACGAAGTCAGCACTACCACGCTGCATTTCGATAATCCTTCACGGAGTAATACCCTGGTGATTGTGCCGCCAGAGCCGCAATCCACCAATGAAGGCAATATTCTCGGCCACTCACCGCGCGAGCTCGGGATTGGCATGGTCGAAATTAAAATCGTGGGTAACGCAGGCTAATGCGTGTCGGCCTTAACATCACCGTTCGCCCAACACGCCCCGGTGACGTCACCGCCCTGCCCGCCATAGAACGCGCGGCGGGCGAGCGTTTCCGGGATTACCCGGAACTCGCCTGGCTTGCAGAGGGCGATGTCATTTCCGCTGAGCAGCATCTCGACTACGCCGAACGCGGACTGAGCTGGCTGGCGCTGGCCAACGAACTGCCGGTCGGTTTTATCCTCGCAGAGACGCACGTTTCGTCGCTGTTCATCGTGGAGCTTTCGGTGCATCTGGACTGGCAGGGAAAAGGGATCGGCCGACGGCTCATCGCCTGTGTCGCTGACCAGGCCCGCAAAAGGGGGCTGGCATCGCTGACGCTGACAACCTTCCGGGACGTGCCGTGGAATGCGCCGTTCTATGCGCGGCTGGGGTTTGAAATGATAACGACGCTGACGCCTGAACTGCGTGAAAAACGCGAAGAAGAGACGGCGCACGGTTTAGCGTATGACGCTCGCTGTGCCATGCGCCTGCCTCTGTAATATCGTCCGACGGCGCACCGTCATTGCGTAGGCCGGGTAAGGCGTAGCCGCCACCCGGCACCACATACGGCGTTAGAAGGTTTCCCAGTTATCGCCCGCATCCGCGGTCGCCGGTTTACGCATCACCACCGGTGCAGCAACGCTTTTGGCAGCGGCAAACTCACGTGCTTTCATCTGCTCCTGCTGAATACGGAACACCGCGACGGCCTGCGTCAGGCGGCTCGCCTGCTCTTCCAGCGCCGCAGCGGCAGCAGCAGACTCTTCCACCAGCGAGGCGTTCTGCTGAGTCACGCGATCCATCTCCGCCACCGCCAGACCAACCTGATCGATACCGCGGCTCTGCTCATCAGAGGCAGAGGCGATTTCGCCCATGATATCGGTCACGCGGGTCACCGCATTAACGATTTCACCCATCGTTTCACCGGCGCTTTCCACCAGCGTTGAGCCCACTTCCACACGACCGACGGAGTCTTCAATCAGGCTCTTGATCTCACGGGCAGCCTGGGCACTGCGCTGGGCCAGGTTACGTACTTCACCTGCCACGACGGCGAATCCGCGACCCTGCTCACCCGCACGTGCAGCTTCAACCGCCGCGTTCAGTGCCAGAATGTTGGTCTGGAAGGCAATACCGTCAATCACGCTGATAATATCGGCGATTTTCTGCGAACTGCCCGCGATGTCGCGCATGGTTTGCACCACGTTATCCACCACTTTCCCGCCCTTCTGTGCGGTTTCAGACGCGCTCAGCGCCAGGTTGCTCGCCTGGCGGGCATTCTCGGCGTTCTGCTTCACGGTCGCCGTCAGCTGCTCCATGCTGGCTGCGGTCTCTTCCAGGGAAGCGGCCTGCTGTTCAGTACGGGAAGAGAGATCGTTATTGCCCATCGCGATTTCGCTCGCGCCGCTGTAGATGGCGTTTGCGCCGTTACGCACGTCACCAACGGTACGTACCAGTTCGCTCTGCATATGACGCAGCGAGTCGGCCAGTTCACCCATCTCGTTAGCGCCTTCCACTTCAATGCGCTTCACCAGATCGCCGCTGGCGATATGGCGGATGTTGTCGATGAGACGGGTCAGCGGAGAGATCAACGCCTGCTTGATACCCAGCCACACGCCCACGATGACCACCAGCACAACGATCAGCACGCTGATCAGCACCCAGATCGCCTGGCTGTAAGAGCTGTTGCTGTTTTCCACCGCCATCTGATACAGCTTGTCGTTCTGCAGCAGGTAGTTCACATACTGCTTCTCAAAACCATCCTGATAGCTCTGGGTAGGCTGATCGAAGAAAGCGTTAATTTTGCCTGCACCCAGCAGCTGAATCAGCTCCGCCAACGCGCCGTGATAAATATCGTAGTTACGCTTAATTTCCATCGCTTCAGCGTCGCTCTGACGCGGATCGCGCGGCAGGGCTTCGTAGGCAGCCCAGTTTTTTTCCGCCTGTTTCAGTGACACAGAGGCAATTTGCATCAGATCGTTCACGGTCGCGCCGCTGCCGATATTGTTCTGATCCATCATGTAGCGGATGCCTGCGCGGTTCAGGGTGTTACGGGTTTGCAGCAACGCCACCCAGCTGGCGTTCAGCGTGGATTGTTGCTGGCGAATGGTTTGCAGGACGGTGAAATTCTCTTTGTCATGCTTCAGGGCATTGAAGAAAAGACCACCGGAGGTCAGTTGTAAAAGGCCAAATATCGCTAAAACCAGCATTAAGCTGGTGACAATCTTGATACGGTTTAACATGTTTTCTCTTCCTTCAGACAGATACAGAATTTTCGGCCTGGAAAGGGAAAACTTTACGAAAATCATCCTTTAATTTGTGGTTTTTACTCTTCGTCACGCGCTGCGTTATGGCGGTTTCCCAGCGCGATAAACTCCTCAAGCAGCGCCGTCAGCTGTTTCATCTTCTCCGGCGTATATTCCGCCTCTATTTGCTGGTACGCCTCTTCCACCTGCGCCTGGGCGTGCTCATACAGCGCGTTGCCCTCTTTGGTCAGCGACACGTACAGCTTGCGCTGGTCATTGACCGGTTTTAAGCGCAGCACCAGACCGTCGCGCTCCATGCGCGTCAGAATGCCCGTCAGGCTCGGGCGCAATATGCAGGTCCGAAACGCCAGATCGTGAAAATCCATCGAGGGATGTTCAGCCAGCACTCGCACAATGCGCCACTGCTGCTCGGTCAGGTTATGCCGCTTCACAATCGGTCGGAAGTAGGACATCGCCGCTTCCCGCGCCTGCAACAGGGCGATAGTTAAAGAATCATGCATAGCCACTCCCGCTTATTGTTAACAAGTAAACAATTCAAAATCGCTGTTTTAATCAACTGCTTTTTGACCATCGAAAAGTCTAACAGAAACAACAGCACTTTATTAACACGATGATAAATATATTATTTTAAACGAAAATGTAAATTTATTGTTATTCATATCACAAATATTTCACTTCTGATTGCGAAATAATCAGTAAAAGCATAAAACCAGATCATTAACATATTAACAAAATCAACGCCGGCGTTCCGGCCTGAGGAGTATGTCAATGAAAGGTACCGTTTTTGCCGTGGCGCTGAACCACCAAAGCCAGCGCGACGCCTGGGCTGAGGCGTTTGAAAAAGCCCCTTACAACACCCCGCCAAAAACCGCGGTGTGGTTTATCAAGCCACACAACACGGTGATCCGCGCAGGTGAACCCATCCCGTTCCCGCAGGGTGAGACGGTGCTGAGCGGCGCAACCGTCGCGCTGGTGGTGGGCAAAACGGCCAGCAAAGTTCGCGTGGAGGACGCGGCGGCCTACATCGCCGGGTACGCGCTGGCCAACGAGGTAAGCCTGCCGGAAGAGAGCTTTTATCGTCCGGCAATCAAAGCCAAATGCCGGGACGGGTTTTGTCCGCTGGGTGAGCTGGTCGCCGTCGACAACGTAGATAACCTGACTATCATCACTGAAATCAACGGCCGTGAAGCGGACCACTGGAACACCGCCGGGCTACAGCGCAACGCCGCCGAACTGCTGAGCGCCCTGAGCGAGTTCGCGACCCTGAATCCGGGCGATGCGATCTTGCTCGGCACGCCGCAAAGCCGCGTCGAGATCCGCCCGGGCGATCGGGTACGCATTCTGGCGGAAGGGTTCCCGGCACTGGAAAACCCGGTGGTGGATGAACGCGACGTGGCGATGGCTCAGGGCGCGCACCCTCACCCCACGCTGTTCGCCCTCGGCCTGAACTACGCCGATCACGCCAGCGAGCTGGCATTCACGCCACCGACCGAGCCGCTGGTATTTATCAAAGCGCCCAATACCTTCAACGGCGACAACCAGACCTCGGTACGCCCGGACAACGTTGAGTACATGCACTACGAGGCGGAGCTGGTGGTGGTCATTGGCAAAACCGCGCGTAAGGTCAGTGAAGCCGAGGCGATGGATTTTGTTGCCGGCTACACGGTCTGTAACGACTACGCCATTCGCGACTATCTCGAAAATTACTACCGCCCGAATCTGCGGGTCAAAAGCCGCGACGGGTTAACCCCCATCAGCCCCAACATCGTGCCAAAAGCAGCCATTCCCGATCCGCATAACTTAACCCTGCGCACCTTCGTCAACGGTGAATTACGTCAGGAAGGGACCACGGCGGATCTGATCTTCAGCATCCCATACCTGATTGCATACCTGAGCGAATTCATGACTCTGCAGCCGGGTGACATGATCGCCACCGGCACGCCAAAAGGACTGTCCGACGTGGTACCGGGGGATGAAGTGGTGGTGGAAGTGGAAGGCGTGGGTCGCCTGGTAAACCGGATTGTGAGTGAGGAGACGGCAAAATGAAAAAGATTAACCACTGGATCAACGGCAAAAACGTGGCGGGAAGCGACTACTTCCACACCACCAATCCGGCCTCCGGCGAGGTGCTGGCAGAAGTCGCCGCCGGCGGGGAAGCGGAAATCCATCAGGCCGTGGCGGCAGCAAAAGAGGCTTTCCCAAAGTGGGCCAACCTGCCGATGAAAGAGCGTGCGCGTCTGATGCGTCGCCTGGGCGATCTGATTGACCAGAACGTGCCGGACGTTGCCGCGATGGAAACCGCCGACACCGGCCTGCCCATCCACCAGACCAAAAACGTGCTTATCCCGCGCGCCTCGCACAACTTCGAGTTCTTCGCCGAAGTGTGCCAGCAGATGAACGGCAAAACCTACCCGGTTGACGACAAGATGCTGAACTACACCCTGGTGCAGCCGGTGGGCGTCTGCGCGCTGGTGTCGCCGTGGAACGTGCCGTTTATGACCGCCACCTGGAAGGTCGCCCCATGCCTGGCGTTGGGGAATACCGCCGTGCTGAAGATGTCTGAACTCTCGCCGCTGACCGCCGACCGTCTGGGCGAACTGGCGCTGGAGGCGGGTATTCCGGCGGGCGTGCTGAACGTGGTGCAGGGCTATGGCGCCACGGCAGGCGATGCGCTGGTGCGCCATCACGACGTGCGGGCCGTCTCCTTCACCGGCGGCACCGCCACCGGGCGCAATATCATGAAAAACGCCGGGCTGAAGAAATACTCCATGGAGCTGGGCGGCAAATCCCCGGTACTGATTTTTGAAGATGCCGACATTGAGCGCGCGCTGGACGCCGCCCTGTTCACCATCTTCTCCATCAACGGCGAGCGCTGCACCGCGGGCTCGCGCATTTTCATCCAGCAGAGCATCTACCCGGAATTCGTCAAACGCTTCGCCGAGCGCGCCAACCGCCTGCGCGTGGGCGATCCGACCGATCCGAACACCCAGATTGGCGCGCTGATTAGCCAACAGCACTGGGAGAAAGTCTCCGGCTATATCCGCCTGGGCATTGAGGAGGGCGCGACCCTGCTGGCGGGCGGCCCGGACAAACCGGCCGACCTGCCCGCGCACCTGAAAGGCGGTAACTTCCTGCGCCCGACGGTACTGGCGGATGTCGACAACCGCATGCGCGTGGCGCAGGAGGAGATCTTCGGCCCGGTAGCATGCCTGCTGCCGTTCAAGGACGAAGCGGAAGGGCTACGCCTGGCCAACGACGTGGAGTACGGCCTGGCGTCGTACATCTGGACCCAGGACGTCAGCAAAGTGCTGCGTCTGGCGCGCAATATCGAAGCGGGCATGGTGTTCGTGAATACCCAGAACGTGCGCGATCTGCGCCAGCCGTTTGGCGGCGTGAAGGCCTCCGGTACCGGGCGCGAAGGCGGCGAGTACAGCTTTGAGGTGTTCGCGGAGATGAAGAACGTCTGCATCTCCATGGGCGACCATCCGATTCCAAAATGGGGGATCTAAAATGGGAAAGTTAGCGTTAGCGGCAAAAATCACGCACGTACCGTCAATGTATCTCTCTGAGCTGCCGGGTAAAAACCACGGCTGCCGTCAGGGGGCCATCGACGGGCATAAAGAGATCGGCAAGCGCTGCCGCGAGCTGGGCGTCGATACCATCATCGTTTTCGACACCCACTGGCTGGTGAACAGCGCGTACCACATCAACTGTGCCGACCATTTTTCAGGCGTTTACACCAGTAACGAGCTGCCGCACTTTATCCGCGACATGACCTACGACTACGACGGCAACCCGGAGCTCGGGCAGCTGATCGCCGACGAGGCGGTCAAGCTTGGCGTGCGCGCCAAAGCGCACAACATCCCGAGCCTGAAGCTGGAGTACGGCACGCTGGTGCCGATGCGCTACATGAACGCGGATAAGCACTTCAAAGTGGTCTCCATCTCGGCGTTCTGCACGGTTCACGACTTCGCCGACAGCCGCAGGCTGGGCGAGGCCATCGTCAGCGCCATTGAAAAGTATGACGGCACCGTGGCGGTGCTCGCCAGCGGCTCGCTGTCGCACCGCTTTATCGACGACCAGCGTGCGGAAGAAGGGATGAACAGCTACACCCGCGAGTTCGACCGCCAGATGGACGAACGGGTGGTGAAGCTATGGCGCGAAGGCCAGTTCAAAGAGTTCTGCAGCATGCTGCCGGAGTACGCCGATTACTGCTACGGCGAGGGCAACATGCACGACACGGTGATGCTGCTGGGCATGCTCGGCTGGGACAAATACGACGGCAAGGTTGAATTCCTCACCGAGCTGTTCGCCAGCTCCGGTACCGGCCAGGTTAACGCCGTTTTCCCGCTGCCCGCGTAAGGAGCCACCATGCCGCATTTTATCGCTGAATGTACCGACAACATCCGCGAGCAGGCCGACCTGCCGGGGCTGTTCTCCAAAGTGAACGAGGCGCTGGCCGCCACCGGAATTTTCCCCATCGGCGGTATCCGCAGCCGCGCCCACTGGCTGGATACCTGGCAGATGGCGGACGGCAAGCAGGAGTACGCCTTTGTGCATATGACGCTGAAGATTGGCGCCGGGCGCAGCCTGGAAAGCCGCGAGGCCGTGGGGGAGATGTTGTTTGCGCTGATCAAAGCGCATTTTGCCAACCTCATGGCGAGCCGCTATCTGGCGCTGTCGTTTGAGCTCGATGAACTGCACCCGACGCTCAATTACAAACAAAACAACGTACACGCGTTGTTTACGTAATACCGGCACGGTCTGTCCCCTCTCCCACTGGGAGAGGGAGAAAACAAACATAAAACAGGATATCGCCATGCTCGACAAACACACCCATACCCTGATCGCCCACCGCCTGCATCAGGCGGAGCAGTCCCGGGAGCAGATCCGCGCGATCTCGCTGGAGTACCCGGAGATCACGATTGAAGACGCCTACGCCGTACAGCGCGAATGGGTGAACCTGAAAATCGCCGAAGGCCGCGTGCTGAAAGGCCACAAGATCGGCCTCACCTCAAAAGCGATGCAGGCCAGCTCGCAGATCAGCGAGCCGGACTACGGTGCGCTGCTGGACGATATGTTCTTCCACGACGGCAGCGACATCCCCGTCGATCGCTTTATCGTCCCGCGCATTGAGGTGGAGCTGGCCTTCGTGCTGGCAAAACCGCTGCGCGGCCCGAACTGCACGATCTTCGACGTCTACAACGCCACGGATTACGTCATCCCCGCGCTGGAGCTGATCGACGCCCGCTGCCACAACGTTGACCCGGAAACCCAGCGCCCGCGCAAGGTGTTCGACACCATCTCCGATAACGCCGCCAACGCGGGCGTCATCCTCGGCGGCCGTCCGATTAAGCCCGACGAGCTGGATCTGCGCTGGATCTCCGCCCTGCTCTATCGCAACGGGGTGATCGAAGAGACCGGGGTCGCCGCGGGCGTGCTCAACCACCCGGCTAACGGTGTGGCGTGGCTGGCTAACAAGCTTGCGCCGTACGACGTGCAGCTTGAGCCGGGGCAGATCATCCTCGGCGGTTCGTTTACCCGTCCGGTCGCGGCCAGCAAAGGCGATACCTTCCACGTGGACTACGGCAACATGGGCTCCATCAGCTGCCGCTTTGTCTAGGAGATAACCATGCAAAACGCATTCAAAACGGCGCTGAAAGCCGGAAAGCCGCAGATTGGTTTATGGCTGGGGCTGACCAGCAGCTACAGCGCCGAACTGCTGGCGGGGGCTGGTTTCGACTGGCTGCTGATCGACGCCGAACATGCGCCGAACACCGTGCAGACCGTCTTAACCCAGCTGCAGGCCATCGCCCCTTATCCGAGCCAGCCGGTGGTACGCCCGTCGTGGAACGATCCGGTGCAGATCAAACAGCTGCTGGATGTGGGCGCGCAAACCCTGCTGGTACCGATGGTACAAAACGCCGAAGAAGCCCGTCTGGCGGTCCGTTCCACGCGCTATCCGCCTGCGGGTATTCGCGGCGTGGGCAGCGCCCTGGCGCGGGCCTCGCGCTGGAACCGCATCCCGGACTACCTGCACCAGGCCAACGACGCCATGTGCGTGCTGGTGCAAATCGAAACCCGCGAGGCGCTAAAAAACCTGCCGCAGATCCTGGATGTGGACGGCGTCGACGGGGTGTTTATCGGCCCGGCGGATCTGAGCGCCGACATGGGCTTTGCCGGTAATCCTCAGCACCCGGAAGTGCAGGCGGCCATTGAACAGGCGATCGCGCAGATCCTGAGCGCCGGCAAAGCGCCCGGCATCCTGATGGCCAACGAGCAGCTGGCAAAACGCTATCTCGAACTCGGCGCGTTGTTTGTCGCCGTCGGCGTCGACACCGCCCTGCTCGCCCGCAGCGCCGAAGCGCTGGCGGCACGTTTTATCGATCACCCGGTTACGTCAGTTAATAACAATAAATCCGTCTACTAAACGTAAGATCTGGAGCGCACCATGACGACCTCTACCCTGCAAGATAATAAAGCTGTTGAACATCGCGTTATAAATAAGCTGTTCCGTCGTTTGATCGTGTTTCTCTTTATCCTGTTTGTCTTCTCGTTTCTCGATCGCATCAACATTGGCTTTGCCGGGCTGACGATGGGCAAAGATCTGGGCCTCACCTCCACGATGTTTGGCCTGGCCGCGACGCTCTTTTACGTCACCTACGTGCTGTGCGGGATCCCGAGCAACATCATGCTGGCGAAGATCGGCGCCCGGCGCTGGATCGCCGGGATCATGGTGGTGTGGGGGATCGCCTCCACCTGCACCATGTTCGCCACCAGCCCGGAAACGCTCTATGTGCTGCGTATGCTGGTGGGCATTGCCGAGGCTGGCTTCCTGCCTGGGATTTTGGTCTATCTCACCTGGTGGTTCCCGGCCTATCACCGCGCCCGCGCCAACGCGCTGTTTATGATTGCCATGCCGGTAACCATGATGCTCGGCTCTATTCTTTCCGGCTACATCCTGGCGATGGACGGGCTGTGGAACCTGAAAGGCTGGCAGTGGCTGTTCCTGCTGGAAGGGTTGCCGTCGGTGGTGCTCGGCGTGGTGACCTGGTTCTACCTTAACGACACCCCGGATCAGGCCAGTTGGCTGGATGATGAAGAAAAGCAAACGCTGAAAACCATGATCGCCCGTGAGCAAGAGCTGGCGGTGGCGCATGCCGCCACGCCGCGTTCAACGCTGCGTGAAGTCCTGACCCCGGCGGTACTGCTCTATACGCTGGCCTATTTCTGCCTGACGAACACGCTAAGTGCGATCAACATCTGGACGCCGCAGATCCTGCAAAGCTTCAACACCGGCAGCAGCAACATTGTGATCGGCCTGCTGGCAGCGATCCCGCAGTTTTGCACCATCCTCGGCATGATCTGGTGGAGCCGTCGCTCCGACAGGCTGAAAGAGCGAAAAAAGCACACCATCCTGCCGTATCTCTTCGCGGCGGCGGGATGGATGCTGGCCTCGGCCACCGATCACAGCCTGATCCAGCTGCTTGGCATCATCATGGCCTCAACCGGATCGTTTACCGCCATGGCGATATTCTGGACCACGCCGGATCAGGTTATTAGCCTGCAGTCCCGTGCGGTGGCGCTGGCGGTGATCAACGCTATCGGCAACGTCGGATCCGCCGTCAGCCCGCTGCTGATCGGCATTCTGCGTGATGCCACCGGCAGCTTCAGCTCCGGGCTGTGGTTCGTCGCCGGGCTGCTGGTGGTGGGCGCGCTGGTGCTGACGCGGATCCCAATGACCCGCCAGGAAAGCCTCGGGCGCGATCCGGGGATGGCGGCACAGAAGATCCACTGAGGAGGAGCTATGTGCCAGAGCCCCGTCGCCAATATCGATATCAGCAAAGAGTACGACGAAAGTCTGGGCACCGACGATGTGCACTATCAGTCGTTCGCCCGCATGGCGGCCTTTTTTGGCCGCGACATGCAGGCGCATCGTCACGACCAGTATTTTCAGATGCACTTTCTTGATACCGGGCAGATAGAACTCCAGCTCGACGATCATCGCTACTCGGTACAGGCTCCGCTGTTCGTCATTACCCCGCCGTCGGTGCCACACGCGTTTATCACCGAATCCGACAGCGATGGCCACGTTCTGACGGTACGCGAGGATCTCATCTGGCCGCTGCTGGAGGTGCTCTACCCCGGCACGCGAGAAGCGTTTGGCTTGCCGGGAATCTGCCTGTCGCTGGCCGATAAGCCCGACGAGCTGGCGGCGCTCAGGCACTACTGGCAGCTGATTGCCAGGGAATCCACCGGGCAACTTCCTGGGCGCGAGCATACCCTGGTGCTGCTCGCGCAGGCGGTCTTTACCCTGCTGCTGCGTAACGCCAGGCTCGACGACCACGCTTCAGGCGGCATGCGCGGTGAGTTAAAACTGTTCCAGCGCTTTACCCAGTTGATTGACACCCACTATCATCAGCACTGGACGGTGCCGGACTACGCCTGTGAACTCCACCTGACCGAATCCCGCCTGACCGATATCTGCCGCCGCTTCGCCAACCGTCCGCCGAAGCGGCTGATCTTCGACCGCCAGCTGCGCGAAGCCAGACGGCTGTTGCTCTTTTCCGACAGTACGGTCAGCGAGATTGCGTGGCAGCTGGGCTTTAAGGATCCGGCCTATTTTGCCCGCTTTTTCAATCGCCTGACGGGCTGCTCGCCCAGCGCGTATCGGGCGCAGAAAGTACCGGTTTCCCCTGTTGCCCTCACCTCTGCCCTCTCCCAACGGGAGAGGGAGTAACCGTCCCCTCTCCCGTTGGGAGAGGGTTAGGGTGAGGGAAATCACACTCTGCCATCTCTCGCGAAAAGTACCTGCCGTTGTCCCAATCGTCCCTTCACGTTCCGCCCCTCTCACGCTTCAATTAAACAACAAAAACAAAACATAAATTTAACAAACCAATTCCGATACGAGGTCCCTATGAAGCCTGAAGAGTTCCGCGCTGATACCAAACGCCCGTTAACCGGCGAAGAGTATTTAAAAAGCCTGCAGGATGGCCGCGAGATTTATATCTACGGCGAGCGCGTTAAAGACGTCACCACCCATCCGGCGTTTCGCAATGCGGCGGCCTCCATCGCGCAGATGTACGACGCGCTGCACAAACCGGACATGCAGGACACGCTGTGCTGGGGCACCGACACCGGCAGCGGCGGTTACACCCATAAGTTCTTCCGCGTGGCGAAAAGCGCCGACGACCTGCGTCAGCAGCGGGACGCCATCGCCGAGTGGTCTCGCCTGAGCTACGGCTGGATGGGCCGCACGCCGGACTACAAAGCCGCGTTCGGCTGCGCGCTTGGCGCGAACCCGGCCTTCTACGGCCAGTTCGAGCAAAATGCCCGTAACTGGTATACCCGCATTCAGGAAACCGGCCTGTACTTTAACCACGCTATCGTCAACCCGCCTATCGACCGCCACAAACCGGCGGACGAGGTGAAAGACGTCTATATCAAGCTGGAAAAAGAGACCGACGCCGGGATCATCGTCAGCGGCGCCAAAGTGGTTGCCACCAACTCCGCGCTGACCCACTACAACATGATCGGCTTTGGCTCCGCGCAGGTGATGGGCGAAAACCCGGACTTTGCGCTGATGTTCGTCGCGCCAATGGACGCCGAAGGGGTGAAGCTGATCTCCCGCGCCTCCTACGAGATGGTGGCTGGCGCTACCGGCTCGCCGTACGACTACCCGCTCTCCAGCCGTTTTGATGAGAACGACGCGATCCTGGTGATGGATAATGTACTGATCCCATGGGAAAACGTGCTGATCTACCGCGATTTCGACCGCTGCCGTCGCTGGACTATGGAAGGCGGTTTTGCCCGCATGTACCCGCTGCAGGCCTGCGTGCGTCTGGCGGTGAAGCTCGACTTCATCACCGCCCTGCTGAAAAAATCGCTGGAGTGTACCGGCACCCTGGAGTTCCGCGGCGTGCAGGCAGATCTCGGCGAAGTGGTCGCCTGGCGCAATATGTTCTGGGCGCTGAGCGACTCCATGTGTTCCGAAGCCACGCCGTGGGTGAACGGTGCGTACCTGCCGGATCACGCGGCGCTGCAAACCTATCGCGTGATGGCGCCAATGGCCTACGCGAAGATTAAAAACATCATCGAACGCAACGTCACCAGCGGGCTGATCTACCTGCCATCCAGCGCACGGGATCTGAACAACCCGCAGATCGATCAGTATCTGGCGAAGTACGTGCGCGGCTCCAACGGCATGGATCACGTCGAACGCATCAAGATTTTGAAGCTGATGTGGGATGCCATCGGCAGCGAATTTGGCGGCCGTCACGAGCTGTATGAGATCAACTACTCCGGCAGCCAGGACGAAATTCGCCTGCAGTGTCTGCGCCAGGCGCAAAGCTCCGGCAACATGGACAAAATGATGGCGATGGTCGACCGCTGCATGTCTGAGTACGACCAACACGGCTGGACGGTGCCACACCTGCACAACAACAGCGATATCAACATGCTGGACAAGCTGCTGAAATAACGCAGCGGGAGGTTTCAATGCATTCAGATGAACAACGCCTGCGTTTTCGCGACGCCATGGCCAGCCTGTCGGCCGCGGTGAATGTCATCACCACGGCGGGCGATGCCGGACGCTGCGGGATCACCGCCACTGCCGTCTGCTCGGTAACGGATTCCCCGCCGTCGATCATGGTCTGTATCAACGCCAACAGCGCCATGAACCCGGTGTTTCAGGGCAACGGCAAACTGTGCGTGAATGTGCTCAACCACGAGCAGGAGATCATGGCTCGCCACTTCGCCGGTATGACCGGGATGGCCATGGAGGAGCGCTTTACCCTCTCCTGCTGGCAGAAAGGTCCGCTGGCGCAACCGGTGCTGAAAGGGGCGCTGGCAAGCCTGGAAGGCGAGATAAGTCAGGTGCAAACCATCGGCACGCATCTGGTTTATCTTGTTGAAATTAAAAATATCATCCTCAGTGAAGAGGGCCACGGCCTGATCTATTTCAAACGCCGTTTCCACCCGGTAATGATGGAGCCGGAAGCAGCCGTGTGATCCCCTCTCGTGCTGGCCCTCCTGAGGCCAGCGCGCCTTTCTGCAAAAATTCCTAAGGTTTCCGCTAAATCACGCCGTTATATAGCCATAAGAGAAATTTTCTGTGCCTGAATACTGACACGCTGTGTCAGTGCTATCCGCATCATTCAGCGCATACCCTAATATACAGGAAGACCTTATGGCTAAAACGACGCGGAGCCGCTCGGCTGAACGTCTGGTCGATATTCTCCTTGAGCTACATTTAAACGGTGTGATAAACCGCAGTGCGCTGATGGAGAAATTTAATATTACCGAGCGTACCGTCTACCGGGATTTAAATGCGCTCTCCCCGATTGTGGAACATACCGGAAACGGGCTATATCGGCTGATCCATTCCGCGCAATCGCCCGGCGGACAAGGATTACACCATACCCTTGCTAACTTCCTGAATGCTGATAGCTTTTTCCCCGAAAGAAACGCGGAGTTTTGGGAGAAACTCGAAAAGCGCGTTGACGAAAATCATATTCTTATTCTCGCCAACGAGGCGGAGCACACGGCGGAACGTGATATTCGTCGCCATTTATCCAACATTGAAAAATCGATTAAAAACTGTAATGTTTGCCAGATCGTTTATAAAGGCAAAACCCGGCTGATTAACCCCTATAAACTCATTAACAAAAAAAATATATGGTATTTACAAGCTACCGAAAATAGCCGGTTAAAATCCTTCTCATTGAGTCAGATTCGCTGGCTTGATATTCAGAAACGCACCTTTACGCCGGACGAAAATGTGATCGGGCTGTTGGAAAAAAACCTCGATCCGTGGGTATCGGAAGATACTTTCGAGGTGAAAATATTTATTAAGGATAATATTTCACACTACTTCCTGCGCCGCGATCTCCTCCCGGCACAAGAGCTGCTGGAGGAGCAACACGACGGCGTGACGCTGCGCTGTCAGGCAGCACATGAAAACCAGATCCTGCCGCTGCTGTTCTACTGGTTACCCAACATTCAGATCCTGGAGCCAGCCTGGCTTAAGGAAAAGCTGGTTAAAACGCTGGAAGGCTACCTGGCGGGGAGCGCAGCCACGGTAACCGGGTGATCTGTATCACATTATTTCTCCCGCTGGCGGCGAGCCTGAACCACTCGCCGCCCCCTTTGACCGCTCACCAGGCACTTTCAACCACTCACCCATTTTCTCCCCTTTACGCGCGCAAGCTTCTGGCACGATCGCTCCAGCATTACTCAATACCTCCTCACAACGAACCCTGACCCTTTTTTCTTTACATAAAAAACCAGGTCTTACTATGGATACTAAAAAACTACTGAAGCACGTGCCCTGGGCCTTACTCGGGATCCTCGGCGCTTTCTGTCTGGCGGTTGTCGCATTACGCCGGGGCGAACACGTAAGCGCCCTGTGGATCGTGGTCGCGTCGGTTTCCGTCTACCTTGTGGCTTATCGCTACTACAGCTTATACATCGCGCAGAAGGTCATGAAACTCGATCCGACGCGTGCCACCCCGGCGGTCATTAACAATGACGGCCTGAACTACGTGCCAACCAACCGCTATGTGCTGTTTGGTCACCACTTTGCCGCCATTGCAGGCGCTGGCCCTCTGGTCGGCCCGGTACTGGCCGCGCAGATGGGCTACCTGCCGGGTACCCTGTGGCTGCTCGCTGGTGTCGTGCTGGCGGGTGCGGTGCAGGACTTTATGGTGCTGTTTATCTCCTCGCGCCGTAACGGTTCGTCGCTGGGTGAGATGATCAAAGAAGAGATGGGCCGCGTGCCGGGTACCATCGCCCTCTTCGGCTGCTTCCTGATTATGATCATCATCCTCGCGGTGCTGGCATTAATCGTGGTGAAAGCGCTGGCTGAAAGTCCGTGGGGCGTCTTTACCGTCTGCTCTACCGTGCCGATTGCGCTGTTCATGGGGATCTACATGCGCTTCCTGCGCCCTGGCCGCGTCGGCGAGGTGTCGGTCATTGGTATCGTGCTGCTGGTTGCCTCTATCTACTTCGGCGGTGTGATTGCGCACGACCCGTACTGGGGTCCGGCGCTGACCTTCAAAGACACCACCATCACCTTTGCCCTGATTGGTTACGCGTTTATCTCTGCCCTTCTGCCGGTATGGCTGATTCTGGCTCCGCGTGACTATCTGGCGACCTTCCTGAAAATCGGCGTCATCGTCGGGCTGGCGATCGGTATTGTGATCATCAACCCTGAACTGAAAATGCCGGCGGTGACCCAGTACATTGACGGTACCGGTCCGCTGTGGAAAGGCGCCCTGTTCCCGTTCCTGTTTATCACCATCGCCTGTGGTGCCGTTTCTGGCTTCCACGCGCTGATCTCCTCCGGCACCACGCCGAAGCTGATGGCCAACGAAACCGACGCGCGTTTCATCGGTTACGGTGCCATGCTGATGGAATCCTTCGTGGCGATCATGGCGCTGGTGGCTGCGTCTATCATCGAACCGGGTCTTTACTTCGCGATGAACACCCCGCCGGCAGGCCTGGGCATCACCATGCCAAACCTGCATGAGATGGGCGGTGACAACGCGGCGCTGATTATGGCGCAGTTGAAGGACGCCAGCGCTCACGCGGCGGCGACCGTCAGTTCCTGGGGCTTTGTGATTTCGCCTGAGCAGATCATGCAGACCGCGAAAGACATCGGCGAACCGTCCGTGCTGAACCGCGCCGGTGGCGCACCGACGCTGGCGGTAGGTATTGCACACGTGTTCCACAAAGTGCTGCCGTGGGCAGACATGGGCTTCTGGTACCACTTCGGTATTCTGTTCGAAGCGCTGTTCATCCTCACCGCGCTGGACGCCGGTACCCGTGCAGGCCGCTTTATGCTGCAGGATCTGTTGGGGAACTTCGTGCCGTTCCTGAAGAAAACCGACTCTCTGGTGGCGGGCGTGCTGGGTACCGCGGGCTGCGTTGGCCTGTGGGGTTACCTGCTGTACCAGGGCGTTGTTGACCCACTCGGCGGCGTGAAGAGCCTGTGGCCGCTGTTCGGTATCTCTAACCAGATGCTGGCCGCCGTTGCCCTGGTGCTCGGCACCGTGGTACTGGTGAAGATGAAACGCACCAAATACATCTGGGTCACCGTGGTGCCTGCGCTGTGGCTGCTGCTCTGCACCACCTGGGCGCTGGGTCTGAAACTGTTCAGCAGCAACCCGCAGCTGGAAGGCTTCTTCTACATGGCTAACCAGTACAAAGCGAAAATTGCCGCCGGTGGCGCGGATCTCACCGCCCAGCAGATTGCCAACATGAACCATATCGTGGTGAACAACTACACCAACGCGGGTCTGAGCATTCTGTTCCTGGTGGTGGTGTACAGCATTATCTTCTACGGCATCAAAACCTGGATGAAAGTGCGTAACGCTGAAGGTCGTACGGACAAAGAGACCCCGTACGTGCCGGTACCGGAAGGCGGCGTGAAGACCTCTTCGCACCATTAATCTACTAATACCCCTCCCCCCAGCCCTCTCCCCATAGGGGAGAGGGTGTAAAAGTTCCCTCTCCCCTATGGGGAGAGGGTTAGGGTGAGGGGCTTTTCCTGTCTGGAATCCACAATGTTTGGTAACTTAGGCGAAGCAAAAAAATACCTCGGTCAGGCAGCGAAAATGCTGATTGGCATTCCGGACTATGACAACTATGTTGAGCATATGAAAACCAACCACCCGGATAAGCCCTACATGACCTACACTGAATTCTTCCGCGAGCGTCAGGAAGCGCGCTACGGCGGAAGTGGAGAAGGCGGCGTCCGCTGCTGCTAAAGGAGAGACCATGACCCCGATTGCCGTCACCCTGTTGACCGGTTTCCTCGGCGCCGGTAAAACCACCCTGCTGCGCCACATTCTCAACGCGCAGCACGGTTTCAAAATCGCCGTGATCGAAAACGAGTTCGGCGAAGTCTCCGTTGACGACCAGCTGATTGGCGATCGCGCCACGCAGATCAAAACCCTGACCAACGGCTGCATCTGCTGTACCCGCTCTAACGAACTGGAAGATGCCCTGCTGGACCTGCTCGACAGCCACGATCGTGGGGACATCCACTTTGACCGCCTGGTGATTGAATGCACCGGCATGGCCGACCCCGGCCCGATTATTCAGACCTTTTTCTCACATGACATCCTTTGCCAGCGCTACCTGCTGGACGGCGTGATTGCCCTGGTCGACGCGGTTCACGCCGACGATCAGATGAACCAGTTTACCATCGCCCAGTCTCAGGTGGGCTACGCCGACCGCATCCTGCTGACCAAAACCGACGTGGCGGGCGAGAGCGTTAAACTGCGCGAGCGCCTGGCACGCATCAACGCCCGCGCGCCGGTATACACCGTGACGCACGGCGATATCGACCTGTCTCAGCTGTTCAACACCAACGGTTTTATGCTGGAAGAGCATGTCACCTCAAAACCGCGTTTTCACTTTATGGCGGATAAGCAGAACGACGTAGCGTCGATTGTGGTGGAGCTAGATTACCCGGTAGACATCAGCGAGGTCTCCCGCGTGATGGAGAACCTGCTCCTGTCGTTTGCTGATAAGCTGCTGCGCTACAAAGGCATGCTGTGGATCGACGGCGAACCAAACCGCCTGCTGTTCCAGGGCGTACAGCGGCTGTACAGCGCGGACTGGGACAGACCCTGGGGCGACGAGCCGCCGCGCAGCGTGATGGTGTTTATTGGCATCCAGCTGCCGGAAGAGGAAATTCGGGCGGCGTTTGCGGGGCTGAAGAGATAACCGCCCAGCATCCCCTCTCCCCTATGGGGAGAGGGTTAGGGTAAGAGATAAACTTATTTCACCGCCTCCGGCAGCGTCACAATCCACAACTCACTGTCAGACGCCGGTTTCTCCAGCGGCTTCACGCTGAGGGTCGTCTCAACCGGTTTATCATCCAGCGTCAGCTTTCCTTCCGCGTTCACCCGATAATCCTTGAGCTTCTTGCCCTCGACCGGATGTTGCATCGCCACCTTCACGCCAAAGTCGTTATCGTTCGCCACCGCCAGCGTTTTGCTGTCGATCAGCGCCAGCCCTTCAGCCTTTTCCTGCTGCCAGCCCAGGGCGCGCAGATCAACAACCTGCGTTTTCTGCGCAAGGGTAATGCCGCGCTGTGCCAGGGTTTTCTCATCATCAAACTCCGGATACTCGCCCGGCTTGTCGAAACCTGACAGGTCGCTCGCCTTACTGAGATCGACCTTGTAAATCAGGTTACGCATTCCGTCGTTTTTATCACTTCCCTGTTCGATCAGCAGGATGTGCTGGTTATCGAGCGCCACGATGTCGCCGATTTTAGCGTCGCTGTTTTTGCTGTAGGCCGCGCTGTCGATGGGATAACCGTACATCGCGGTTTTCCCGCTTGCCGGGTCAAAGCTCACCAGACGCGTAAACAGCGCCTTTTTCTTGCTCTTACCGTCGATATCCAGCGTACTTTGCACGGCGGCAATAATACGCCCGTCCGGCATACGGGTGAGTCCTTCAAAGCCGCGGTTCGCCTGACGCCATTTGAGGACATTTGGCAAACCGCCCGCAATTGCTTTTTCCCCTTCCGCCGCCTGCGGACCGTGGATCGCCAGGATTTTCCCTTTACTGTCGATGTTAATCAGGAACGGGCCATACTCATCGCACAGCCAGTAACCGCCTTTACCGTCCGGGGTGATCCCTTCCGTATCCAGCCCGCGATTATCCCCCTTCAGCCTCTTTAACGTGTCGCTGAAGGCCACTTCATTGGTGGATCCAATCACGTCGCTTTCCAGCGGCAGACCGTTGATCGCGCCTTTATCGTCATGCAGAGGACGGGCATCAATGGCCTCCGCTTTGCCGTTTTGTACACGAATCGTCATCAGCAGCGGCGCGAAATCTGGCGTAACGAAAATTTTGGCTTCGTTTTTACCCACTTTCGGTGAATCCGCGTTCGGACCGCGATCGGTAATGGTGGCGAAGGTCAGGGCATCGCCCTGTTTCCCGGTGAACAGCAGGCCAGAACCTATCCCAACCGGAAGGCCGTTCGGGAATGCACTGGCAAATGCGCCGGTGTAGTTCACGTGTGTGCCTTCTGGAAAACTGACGACATAGCGCTCAGCCGTAGGCTGCGCCGCGAGGGCAGAGAAAGAAAGCACACAACCGATTAGCACAGGAATAATTTTTCTTTTCATGTTGTTAGCATCCATAAAGTGAAGCTCATACCGTAAAGAAGAAACGTGTCAGGAAAATGACATCGAATGGCAACATTGCGCGGGCCGGAGCGCCAAAGAAATGTAAAGCTCTGTTGTTATCTGTAACAGCGGAAACATTTCTGGAAATTATTAGAAACTCAATTAATTCGCTGCGAACCACTCTTTCTGCTCTCGTTCAGATTATGTTTAGCTAAAAAAATAAACACTTTCTAAACGCCAAATCATTACCCGTTGACGACCTCGCAACCCAACACTCTCGCAACACCACCAAATTAAAAAATTAACAAAACCAGCATAAAACGGCGACTTTCATCACATTTGCAGTCATTAACATCGCTTGTTAAGGTGCGCCCAGATTAAATTGATGACGAGGCATATGAGATGAAAAAACTGAATATCCTTCTGCTGACTGCGTTGACTGCTGTATCGGGTTCTGCACTCGCTCTGGGTGGCAGCGTTGAGCAGGGTAAAAACTTTACCAACCTCAACCTGGAGATGGGTAAATCCTCATCTGGCCTGTATGTGGAAAGCAACTGGCTGAAAAACACCGATGACGGTACGCAGACCGGCGGTGTGGGTGCAGGTTATAACCTGGGTCTTGGCCCGGTCATGCTGAACGCGGGTGCAAAAGCTATCTATATCGGCCCGAAAAAAGGCGATAACGGCGTGGCGTTCCCGATCGGTGGCGGCGTAAACGTTGCCCTGACCGACAGCATTCATCTGTATGGTGAAGGCTACGTGGCACCAGAAGGGATGAACAACAGCGTGAAAAACTACGTTGAAGCCAACGGCGGCGTAAGCTGGACGCCAGTTACACCTGTGACCCTGAAAGTGGGTTACCGCCACGTGAGCGTTGATGGTAAAGACGGTCGTCCAGGCCACACCCTGATTGACGGTGCGTATGTTGGCGGTGGAGTCACCTTCTGATGAAACACCGCATTACCGCGCTTTGCGTTCTGAGCCTCACGCTTCTGCTCACCGGCTGCGTCCAGTACAAATGGGTGAAACCGGGCGTCAGCGACGCTGAAATGAACAAAAAGCTCACGGAATGTGAAGCGCAGGCGCTGATCGATCTGCCCCCGGATAACGTCGTAACCGGTTCGGACTCGGAAAAAACGGATCTGAAGAACAAGAAAAAGGATATTTCCACGAGCTACACGGTTGAAGACGCCAATGAGGATCGCAGGGCGACCCTCGTAGACAGCTGCATGTTCAAAAGCGGCTGGGATAAAATTGAAGTGCAATAATCTCTAAAAAACCTGCCTACTGGCAGGTTTTTTATTGCCGCTTACTTACGCACCACCACCAGCTTCTGGTTCACAAACTCTTTGATCCCCAGATCCGACAGCTCGCGTCCGTAACCGGAGCGCTTCACGCCGCCAAACGGCAGCTCTGGCGCGGTATCGGTGAGCCAGTTGATATACACCATGCCGGTCTCAATCCGTGACGCCATTTTCTTCGCGCGTTCAATATCCTGACTGAACACCGCACCGCCCAGTCCGTAGTGAGAGTCGTTCGCCAGGGCGACCGCCTCGTCATCGTTTTTCACCACATATATCTGCGCCACCGGGCCGAAGAACTCCTCGAAGTACGCCGGGTTGTCGCGGGAGATATTCGTCAGGATCGTCGGCTCAAAGAAGCTCCCGTCGCGCTGCACCGGTTTACCACCATAGTGTAACGTCGCGCCCTTTTTCACCGCCTCGTTGACCTGTTTTGTCAGCGTTTCGAGCGCATCTTTAGAAGACAGTGGCCCAAGCGTGGTGCTTTCATCCAGCGGGTCGCCAATTTTCACCTGCTTAAAGGCGTCGGTGAATTTGCTCAGGAAGGCATCGGCAATTTTCTCATGCAGGATAAAGCGCTTCGCTGCGGTACAGACCTGACCGGCGTTGTTAAGTCGCGCGTTCACGCCTGTCTTCACCGCTTTATCAAGATCCGCATCGTCCAGCACCACGAAAACGTCGTTACCGCCCAGCTCAAGGGTGGATTTCTTGATGTGCTTCGCCGCCTGCGCGGCCACCACGCTGCCCGCTTTCTCAGAGCCGGTTAGCGCGGCCCCCTGTACGCGGTCGTCAGCAATGATGTTCGCCACCTGCTCAGACGAGATAAAGAGATTGGTCCATGCCCCTTCCGGCGCCCCTGCCTCACGCACCAGATGAGCAAAGGTTTCGGCACAGTGCGGCACGATGCTGGCATGTTTAGCCAGAACCGGGTTACCCGCCGCCAGGTTAGGTGCCAGAACACGCATCAGCTGATAATACGGGAAATTCCACGGTTCCACGGCCATCAGCACGCCGATGGGGTGATGCTCCACCCACGCTTCTCCGAGTTCAGACGGGTACTTCACCGGGGCCAGGAACTGCTTCGCGTTATCGGCATAGTAGCGGGCGATTTGCGCGCACAGCTTCACCTCACCGCGGCTTTGTTCGATGAGCTTACCCATCTCCTGACTGGCAATTTTAGCCAGCTCCTCGGTGCGTTCGTCGATCAGGTCAGCAAGCTTATGCAGCACCGGCAGGCGCTGTTCAATGTCGCCTTTCGCCCACTGCGAATGGTAAAGGGCGTCGGCCGCTTTCAGCGCCGCTTCGATATCCGCGTCGGTATGAGAGGGATATTCTTTGATGAGCTGGTTGGTGGCAGGATTTACTGTCTGATAAGCCATATCGAATCTCCATGTTTTACCGCTTAGGGTAGTAAGGGTAGACAACATGACGGGTGATGGACGTAAAGTTGGGTATATCCGGAAGGTTCTTAGTAAGGCCAGGGCATGGTATAAAAATGTTCCTGACAGGAGCGCCTATGACCCATACCCGACACATCCGCCAGACCTTTAACCGCCTTCCGGGCCTTGAGCTGCGCAGCACGTGGCAGAGTACCGTGGCATATAAACGTCATTGTCACCCTCAACTCTCGATTGGCGCGATAGTGGAAGGCCAGACCTGCTGCCGGTGCAATGACACGCAGTACATCCTCCACCCCGGCGATCTCATCGTGATCCCGGCACATGTGCCGCACAGCTGCAACCCCGTTGCGGGCCAGCCCCGCAGCTATCACATGCTCTATATCGACACGGATTATCCCCTGGCAGAACAGGTCATTCGCGACAGCACGCTGTTTGCTCTTTACCAGAACGTTGTTGAGAACATGTCGGCTAATTCCCTGAACATGCTGATTTCTGCCCTTCCGCGCTGCGCCAGCCGCACGGGTGAATTACGCTCAACCAGCCAGCACATTCAGCAGGCGTTTCTTGCCGATTTAACCAGCCCGCCGTCACTCGACGACCTTGCCCACCGCTTCTCGCTGCGCAAAGAGACGCTGATCCGCACCTTCAGGCAGGACACTGGCCTTACGCCGGGCACCTTTCTCAACATCTCCCGCGTGGAATACGCCAAAGCGCGGCTGCGTGCCGGGGATGATATTGCCGATGTCGGCTACCAGAGCGGGTTTGCCGATCAGAGCCATTTTCATAAGACCTTTGTGAGCTATACCGCCGCCACGCCGCGCCAGTACGCCACGGGCCGATCAATATCGAACAATAAATAGCGTTTGCATCGCCGTAGTCTGACCTCGGTTTTTTACACAGAGGTTGCTATGGAACTGTTATTCCCTTCCGCTTTTCTCGCTCTGGCGCTGGCGCATTTTGTCGCCCTGTTAAGCCCGGGCCCGGATTTCTTCCTGCTGGTGGGCTACGCGGCGCGCTACCGGGTGCGCGGCAGCGCCGGGCTGTGCCTCGGCATCGCCGCGGGCAACGGGTTGTATATCCTGCTGGTGATTATCGGCTGGAGCGCGCTGCGCCAGTTTACGTGGCTGTTTACCCTTATCGAGATTTGCGGGGCGCTGTATCTGCTGTGGATCGGTTCGCATCTGGTGCGCAGCCGCCCGCAAGCGCTGGCGCTGAATGAAACCCACCAGCGCTTCCCTTCACTGCGTAAGCAGATCCTGCTGGGACTTGGCTCGGCGTTGTTAAATCCAAAGAACACCCTGTTCTATCTGGCGCTGATGACGGCGCTGCTGGGGCCGAACGTCACGCTGCTTCAGCAGGCGACCTGCGGCGTCTGGATGGTGCTGGTGGTGCTGGTGTGGGATCTGGCGCTGGTGTCGCTGATGGGGCTGCCCGCGGTGCAACAGAGGCTCAGCCGTTCGCTGTGGCTAATTGAGCGGGCGGCAGGGGTTGTACTAATGGGGTTTGGCGGGTGGGTACTGTGGCGGCTGCTGGATCTGATAAGCTGAAATAAGGGGCAGCCCAACGCTGCCCGTGGTTTATTTTTTGTTTTGATCGCGCAGCATCGCTTCACGCAATATGGCGTTTAGCCGCGTCTGGTAACCCTTTCCAGGCCGTTTCAGCCACTCCATCACGTCGGCGTCAATGCGTACAGATGCCTGCGTTTTAAGTGGCCGATAGAACTTCCCTCGCACCGCCCCGGACCACTGTTTATCGTCCGTGGCAGGAATATCGCTGTAATCGATTTCTGCTTCTGGTTTTTCAGCTAATGCTTTTAGCTCAGCGTCACGACGAGCGCTAACCTCAGGCGAACTACCTCGTTTATGTTTAACGATGCTCATAACGGTTCCTCTCTTTACGGTCCGCCTTACATGCGCTAATGATACGAATAATTTCGCCTCCGCTTTCGAAACGTACCGTATGTGCGACCAGGATAACAATGACGCCTTGCACAAGGCCGATGGTTTGCCAGCGAAACTCACCGTTCTCATAGCGATCCTGAACAGACAAATGATAAGGATCGTCGAAAACCAAAACCGCATCCTCAAAGCGTATGCCATGTTTTTGCTGGTTACTTTTCGCCTTATCGCTATCCCACTCATACTCCGTTGGCATAGTGTACCCTTCCCTGATTGTATATACAAAAAAGCATATACAAACTGCGCAAGGATTAAACCAATTAAGCAAAAGCGGTGTTTAATTTCGGAAGGCGGATTCCACAAGCGAAGATGGTGTAACGCTCCCGTCTTTGCACTTTCCCCCCGTCTCCCTCTATCCTTAACCCATGGAAAAAATCGCTGAACTCAAACGCGCCAAGCTGCTGGCGCTGTCGCTGCTGCTGATTGCCGTCGCGGCGTTTATCACTACCCTGTTTCTGCCGCAAACCTTCTGGGTGCGCGGCGTGAAGGCCATTGCCGAGGCGGCGATGGTTGGTGCGCTGGCGGACTGGTTTGCGGTCGTCGCGCTGTTTCGCCGGGTGCCCATTCCGTTTATCTCGCGCCATACGGCGATTATCCCGCGCAATAAAGACCGGATTGGCGATAATCTCGGCCAGTTCGTGCAGGAGAAGTTTCTCGACACCCAGTCGCTGGTGGCGCTGATCCGCCGTTATGAGCCGGCGCAGATGATTGGCACCTGGTTTAGCAAGCCCGACAATGCCCAGCGTGTCGGACAGCATCTGATTCAGGTGATGGGTGGTTTTCTTGAGCTGACCGACGACGGGCGTATTCAGCGCCTGCTCAAACGCGCGGTGCATAAAGCCATCGATAAGGTCGATTTCACCGAAACCAGCGCAGTGATGCTGGAGAGCATGACCAAAAACAACCGCCATCAGGTACTGCTGGACGCCATCATCAACCGCCTGATCACCCTGATTCAACGCGACAGCACGCGGGAATTCATTTCAGACCAGATCGTCCACTGGCTTAAGACCGAGCATCCGCGCAAGGCGATGGTGCTGCCCACCGAGTGGCTGGGCGATCAGAGCGCGGAGATGGTGTCGAACGCGGTGAATACCCTGCTGGACGACGTTAGTCATGACCGCACCCACCAGATCCGCCAGGCGTTCGACCGCGCCACGCTGAAGCTTATCGACAACCTGAAAAACGATCCGGAGATGGCCGCAAAGGCAGAGAACATCAAGCATTACCTGAAGAACGACGACGCGTTTAACCGCTATCTGGGTGAGATGTGGGCTGACCTGCGCCAATGGCTGAAGGCGGATATGCAACGTGAGGATTCCCGCGTGAAGCAGCGCATCGCCAACGCCGGGCAGTGGTTTGGCGAAACGCTGCTCGGTGACGACAGCCTGCGGGCATCGCTCAATGAGCATCTCGAGCAGGCGGCACACCGCGTGGCACCGGATTTCGCGGCGTTTCTCACCCGTCATATCAGCGACACGGTAAAAAGCTGGGACGCCAAAGATATGTCCCGCCAGATCGAGCTTAACATCGGCAAAGATCTGCAGTTTATCCGCGTCAACGGCACCCTGGTGGGCGGGACGATTGGCCTGATCCTGTTTTTACTTTCGCAACTGCCCGCCGTGCTTGCACATTACTCCGTTTTGGGTGGTGCAATGACGTAGCGCGTCGCCTCAAAGCGATTGAGGATCAAGTGCACCAGAAACACCATCGTCAGCGTCGCCACCAGAGAAAAGGTCACCGAGGTGATGCGGTAGAGATCGCTGAACACCAGGTCGCTGTCCGGGTGCATGTTCTGACCGAACATAATCCCGATGGTGGTGATGCTGGCAAACCCAACGCCGGCTCCCACCTTCTCCATCACATGCAGACGCGCACCAAACGCCAGCCCGAGGCCGATAAGCGGCATCATCAGTAGCATGTGGCTGCTGTGATCGTAGAGGATAAGCTGCACCACCAGAATATAGAGACAGCCCAGCACCACGCCAGCCACGCGCCAGATAGAGCTCATCACCGCGCCGCGATAGTGCATCGGGAACAGAATCAACACACCGGCCATCAGCGCCGAAAGCGAATCGCTCAAATCGCTTATCTGGAAGATGACAAAAATCATCGTCGCAACGGTGCCGGAGAGCAGAGACTCGTGCCGCACGCGGGCATCATCTTTCTCGATCAGCGGCGGCGGCTTGCGCGGCTCAACGTCCGGCAGGAGGTAGTTCATCAGCGCGCTCAGGCATACCGCCATCACACTCGCTTCAATGTTGGAAAACAGCAGCGTGTGCCAGTCGGTTGTGGGATAGCTCATAAAGTTGAGCATCACGCTCTGGCACACCACGCCCATCGACCCGAACAGGAACAGCGGCCCCTTACTCATAAAGCGAAAACGCATGACATACAGGGCAAAAACTACCAGCGTCATGATCACCGGCCACTGGGACAGATAGCCGATGATAATCACCATTTCGACGCAGTTTAGCGATGCGCTGAAGATAAACTGCTTCGCCACATGGCGGTTAAAAACCGGCACCAGCGACAGCAGCATGATGGGGTAGACCACATAAAACACGCCGTAGCTGGTGTTATAGAAACTTGAAATACTCAGCGCGATCATCCCGGCAAAGACGATGCGCAGGGTCTGGCGAAAGTCATTGGCCGTATAGACGATGTTGCCGTGCGGGGTAAAGACCCGCGCCAGCGTGCTAATAGACATAGTGGAGCAGGCTCACCAGGTGGATTTGCATCCCGGAGAAGAAGCGCGCAAACGGCCCTTCGCTGTTGTAGAGCTGCACGGTGGCACGAGCGCCGGTCGGGAGCGGTTTCGGCAGCGTCTCATCCAGCGCCACGTGAATGCGCATTCGCTGAGCGTCGCGCACCCAACGGTTGGAGGTTTCCGGCGCGGACAGTTCGCCGCTCACCGCCTCCTGTCCGGCAAGGATCCCCGCATCGCTGCTGGTCACGTGGGCGCGGAAAACCTGTCCCGGAAAGGCGTCAAATACCACGGCGGCATCGGTCCCCTGATGGGTATGGCGCAGACTCTTCTCACGAAAATCGGCCACAATATCGGTCTGATTATTCACCAGCGCCAGCGCCGCCGAGCCGGACGAGGCATAAAACCCGGGGCTCAACTGCAGGTTGCTGACCGTACCATCCGCCTGGGCGTAAACCTTCGTCCAGCCGAGGTTCAGCTCCGCCTCATCCAGCGCGTTACGGTATTTTTGCAGCGTCACGTTGCGGTGCTCTTCCCGCTCGCCGCGCTGGATGCGCAGGTTATGGATGTTCGCCTGAATCGAGCTCACGGACTGCTCGCTGCTCTGCCAGGTGGTACGGACCTTATCCAGATCCGCCTGCGAGACGTTCTGTAACGTGCTCAGCTTCTGGTAGCGGTCAAAGGTCACTTTGTCGTTACGCGCGGTTAGCACGGCGGTTTTCAGGCTGGCCTGGGCGGCGGCGATCTGCGCGTCCAGCTGTTCATTGGACAGGCGTGCCTGCTCAAGCGCGATTTGCGCCGCTTCCACTTTATTGCGAAACGGCGTGTCATCCAGCTCAAACAGCAGGTCGCCCCGCTTCACCTGGCTGTTGTTGTGTACGTGCACAGCCGACACATACCCGGAGACGCGCGGAGAAACCGGCGTCACCACGCGCATGACGGTGGAGTCCGGCGTCAGCGGGATCCAGATATCGGCGACGACAAAGTAGACAAACATCAGCAGGAAAGAGGCAATACTCACCCTTACCCAGCGGGCAAACTTTTGTTCAGGAGTCATTATTTTTCGGTCTTGTTATCTTCTTCGCGGATTGTCCGCAAATTGCAGGCGATTTGATTCAAGGTGGCGCTGAAAATTTCGATATGCTCAGGCGCGATGTTTTGCGATACGCGTGTCTGGTACGTCTCAATCACCTGGGTGAGCCTTTTTAGGATGGCTTTTCCCTCAGGCGTCAGCGTCAGAAGCCGGATGCGCTTGTCATAAGGCGATACGGTGCGCAGCAGGTATCCCTGCTTTTCCAGCTGTGTCAGGGTGCGCATCAGCGGCGGCAGTTCAATGCCCTGCACCTCCGCCAGCTCACTCACCGAGACGTTATCCCCCAGTTGATGTAGCTGCATCATTACCGTCCAGCTCGACTGGGTTAACCCGGTATCGAGAATGGCGTCGTCAATAACGGCGCGCCACTGGCGCACAATCATCGCCATCCGCATGCCCATCGGCCTGCGGCAAAACAGTTGTTCTTCACTCATGGGGGGACCTCTCGAAACACGTCGTCAAGATAATAGTTATCATGGTAACTATCAAGAAACGCGAGGCGAAAGAGCAGGAATTGCGAAACGATGTCTCCCTCTCCCGGCGGGCTGAGGGTTTCCCATACAATAATGCCTGCACGGAGGACCCCCTCTCTCTTGAGGGAGAGGGCTGGGGTGAGGGGGAACATACGGCTGTGGAGGTCATTCCGTTCACTTTATGTTCCTTGCTACTCTGTAATAACATGACCCGTGAACGTGCCAGGGCGGCTCAATCGCCGCTTCGCGGTGCCTTCGGCTTATTCCTTCCGGCTTATCGGGGACGCCTCAGCGATTTACAGCCGGACCAGGGCATCGCTGAATGCTCTCAGTCATTCTGAGAGCAGCGTTATCGCTTATGGTTAAAAAATTACTGGGGAATCCTCTCCCGGCAGGTGAGGGCACAGCCCGCAGCGGAGTTTAGCGGCTAAAATGTCGGGTAATGGCGCCCTTCCCCGAAGCCGTAAGCACCACTTCCCGATACCCCGCTACCCGCTGGATCCAGCCCTTGCTTTCCAGATGCATGAGCAGCGCCGCACCGGCTTCACCGCCCAGATGAAATCGCCGCTCGCTCCAGTCCAGACAGGCGCAACAGGCCTTTCGGCGGGGATGGGTGCTTAACGGGATACCGAGTTTCAGAAACTGCTCCCGGCCATACAGCGTTAATGCTGAACCGTCTGGCTCCAGCCAACTTTCGGCCTGCATGAAATCGTAGATCTGCACCGCCACCGCGCCCGCCAGATGGTCGTAGCAGGTGCGGGCTTCACGCAGGGCTTTTGGCGCGCTGGTTTCCGGCGGAGAAATGCGGTGCCACGACAGCCCCATCATCTGCTCCACCAGCCCCGCTACGTCATGCCCTGCCAGGCGATAATAGCGATGGCGCCCCTGCGACAGGCAGGTAATGAGCTTTCCGTCCAGCAGCCGCGCAAGGTGCCCGCTGGCGGTAGACGGCGCCACATCCGCAGCCGCACTCAGCTCGGTGGCCGTCCACGCCCGCCCGTCCATCAGCGCACAAAGCATTTTCACGCGCGACGGATCGGCCATTGCGGCTGCTACTGCGGCAATGGCCTGCTCCAGCGCTGCGCTGTTATCTGGCGGTAAGCTCGTCTTTAACATAGGTTGCCCAGGGTTCGGTGATTGCTGCGGCCAGCTTATCATTATCCGTCAGCAGAATAAGGTGATTCGCGTGGTCGCTGTACTGGGTAAGAATAGACACCCCGCGAGCCGCCAGTGCAGCAGCTATCTCCCCCAGTTCGCCGGGGCGTTCCTGCCGCAGTTTTCTGATGATGGGCCGACGAACCGCTTTCAGGTTAAATCCGGCCTCAAGCAGAACATGGCGGGCTTTTTCGCCGTCTTCCACCAGAAAATGCGCCTCAACGCCGAATACACCACCGCCTTCCAGCCCAATCCCCTTACTGCCCAACAGCTGACCAAAGCGTGCCAGTTCACCCGGCGTATCGTTAAAAATCACATGAACATCATACATCCGCGTGCCCTCCGTTTTCGGCGCTGTATTCCCGCACCAGCTGTGCCACCCGAATGCGGTAGTACGTAAAAATCGACTCCCGCCCCTCGGCCTGCGCGGCCTGATGAAAAACGTTCTGCTTCCAGTTGCGGATAGCCTCTTCGTCCCGCCACCAGGAGAGCGAGAGAATTTTGCCGTCGGTGGTCAGGCTCTGGAAACGTTCGATATCGATAAAACCGTCAATATCCGCCAGCAGGGGTTTAAGTTCGGCCGCGAGCTGCAGGTAGCGCGCCTGATGCGCCGGCGCGGCTTTGGCTTCGAAAATGACTGCGATCATGAAGGTCTCTCCGTTGTGATGGTGTGAAGAGAATGCAGGACAGATGACAAGGATGCTTCGGTATGGAGCGAAGTGTTGTGCCGGATGGCGCTGCGCTCAATTTCCCGTTGAAATCCGATGATGACAGACATATGATTTATGTACGGTAAACTTCCGTACAAAATATTACTATGCAACCGGGGCATTAACCCCAGGTCACGATGAAGAGCGAATCATGTCAGCACTAAAGAAACAGCGCATCGATCTACGCTTAACCGAAGACGACAAAAGCCTGATCGAAGAAGCAGCGGCAATGACGAACCAGTCAATTTCACAATTCATGGTAAGTACGGCCTCCGAACGCGCAGCAGAAGTGATTGAACAGCACCGCCGCCTGATCCTCAACGAGGCATCATGGAACCAGGTGATGGATGCGATCAGTAACCCGCCAACGCCAAATGAACGACTGAAGCGAGCAGCCAGGCGTCTCCAGGATCTGGAGTGATACGTGAATAACATGAAAATAGGGATTTTTTCAGATGACGTTGAGTATGATCTAAGCCATTTCGATTGCGGAGAAGAGAGCCTAAACACCTTTCTGACGGCGCACCTGAAACGCCAGCATCGTGGGAAATTTTTGCGGGGTTACGTTCTTGTCGCATCCGGGGAAAAGCCGCGGGTGTTGGGTTATTACACGCTGTCCGGGAGCTGCTTTGAAAAGGCGTACCTTCCATCTAAAACCCAGCAGAAGCGAGTGTCTTACAAAAATGTTCCCAGCGTCACGCTGGGCCGCCTGGCGATTGATAAACGCTTCCAGGGGCAAGGATTGGGGGAGTTGCTGGTCACCCATGCTCTGAAAACGGTCTACCTGGCGTCTTTTGCCGTGGGTATCCACGGGATATTCGTAGAAGCGCTGAACGACAGCGCCAAAAACTTTTACCTTAAACTGGGGTTTATCACCCTTCAGGCAGAGAATGAAAATACTCTCTTCCTGCCGACTAAAACCATTGAAAGACTGTTTGCAGATTAAGCCTGTTTCTCACGCCCCGCGAACCGGGCGTGAGTAACACGTAATGGGTTTAACCCACAATCGACTTCGGCTCCATAAACGCCCCAATTCCCCATTCGCCCATCTCGCGTCCCACGCCGGAGTGTTTAAACCCGCCAAACGGGGCTTTTGGCTCATGCGCGAGGGTGTTTACCAGCACGCGCCCGGAAACAATCTGCTGCGCCACGCGACGCGCACGCCCGGTGTCACGCCCCAGCACCATCGCGCTCAGGCCGTACTCGGTATCGTTGGCAATCGCGACAGCCTCCGCCTCGTCCTGATAAGGAATAATGCACAGCACCGGGCCAAAAATTTCCTCACGCGCGATGGTCATCTGGTTGTTCACATCAGTAAACAGCGTCGGGCGCACAAACCAGCCGTCCCGCGTCCCGTCCGGTCGCCCTTCGCCGCCCGCCAGCAGTCGCGCGCCTTCGTCGAGCCCTTTGCGAATATACCCCTGCACCCGCAGCCACTGCTTTTCGCTGACCATCGGGCCAATCTCTGTCGCACTTTCGCGCGGGTCGCCGGATTTCACCGCCGCCACCGCCTGCGCCAGGGCGATTTCCATCTCGGCCTTGCGCGACTGCGGCACCAGAATACGCGTACCAGCCACGCACGCCTGCCCGCTGTTCATAAACCCGGCCTGAATCACCAGCGGGATCGCCCGTGCAAGATCGATATCATCCAGCAAGATCGTCGGCGATTTACCGCCTAACTCCAGCGTGACGCGCTTAAAACCCTCCGCTGCGTTACGCAGGATCGCTTTGCCGGTATTCGTCGACCCCGTAAACGAGATTTTCGCCACGTCCGGGTGGCGGCTAATGGTCTCCCCCACCGTCTCGCCGCGCCCGGTGATGATATTAAACACGCCCGCTGGCAATGCGGCATCACGCAGCGCCTCGGTAATAATCTGCGTTTGCAGGGCGCTCATTTCGCTGGGTTTGATCACCGCCGTGCAGCCCGCCGCGAGCGCCGCCGCCAGTTTGCCGCAGATAAACCCCGCATCGCTGTTCCACGGCGTGATCAGGCCCGCTACGCCTAGCGGCGTCATCTGCACCGATGCCGCCCCCGCTGAAAATGCGAATTCAAACCCCTCCAGGGCCTCAATCGCCTGGGCTATGACATCGGCCGGATAACTGGCCATCCACGCCGAGCGCGCAGCCGGTGCGCCGTACTCTTCGATTATCGCCTCCAGCAGCTGATCATGACGGGCGGCAACAGCGGCATGCATACGTGTTAACGCAGCAATCCGTTCCTGTTTTGTGGTTTGCGACCACGCCGGAAACGCCGCTTTGGCGGCCGCAATGGCGCGTTCAGCGTCGACCTCATCTGCCAGACGCACCTGCCCTATGACCTGTGCCGTCGCCGGGTTGTATAAATCAAAACGCTCGGTGCCGTGCGGGGTAACAAATTCGCCGTTGATAAAAATCTGTTCGATGTGGTGCATATAAACCTCCTCAGGCTGTGTGGACACAGTCTGGCACGACTACTCCGTTGCGATAATCCACGCTATGCTGCAAGGGTTGTTTCGATTTTCAGGATAATCTATGCATCGTTCAGGTTTGACAGAGCTGGAAGTGGTGATGGCGGTGGTACGACGCGGCAGCTTTCGCGGTGCCGCCCAGGAGCTGGGTATGTCTGCCACGGCGGTGAGTAACGCCATCGCCGGGCTGGAGAGCCGCCTCGAGACGCGTCTTTTTAACCGCACTACCCGCAGCGTGGCGCTCACCGACGCCGGGCAGCGTTATGTGGCGCGCATCGGTCCGGCGCTGCAGGAAATTCGTCAGGCCGGGGAAGAGATCCACAGCGACACCGGTGAACCCGCAGGCACCCTGCGCCTGAACGTGCCGAACAATATTGGCTCCCTGTTTCTGGACCAACTGCTGATCGACTTTATGATCCGCTACCCGAAAATGCGTGTTGAAACGGTGAGCGAGGCGCGAATGATCGATATCGTCGCCGAAGGCTACGACGCCGGGATCCGCCTTGAAGAAGCGGTGCCGCAGGATATGATCGCCGTACCGCTGACCGGTGAGATCCGCCAGCTCGTGACCGCCACACCGGACTATTTTGCCCGCCACGGTATCCCGCAAACGCCGGAGGATCTGCTGTTACATCAGGGGATCGGGATGCGCATGGCCCACGGTGGGATCTACCGCTGGGAGCTGGCCCGTCGGGGAGTCCAGTATGCGCTGGCCGTGCCGCCGCGTTTTGCGACATCCGATCTTTTTGCCTCGATCCGCGCGGTCAAAGCAGGGCTGGGGATTGGCTTTTTGCCGGAACTCTATATCCGTGACGAGCTGAAAAGCGGGGAACTGGTGAGCGTGTTAAACGACTGGACGCAGCCGTTTGCCGGGCTGCGTCTTTACTATCCGGGCCATCGCCACGTCCCGCCGGGGTTGCGGGCGCTGGTGGCGATGATCCGCGAGCGCGGGATTATTCCAGGTTAGCCTTGTTCAGTCCGTAAGCTGCGTCCAGCGAGCCGGGGGCCATGCGCGAGGTAATGCCTAAACGGTTCCAGGCGTTGATCGCCACGATGGCGAAGTTCAGCTCTGAAATTTCCACGTCAGAAAAGTGTTCCGCCACGCTGCGGTACAACGCGTCGCTCACCCCGTGAACGCCAATTTGGGTCAACGCTTCGGCGAAGGCCAGCGCCGCTTTCTCGCGAGCGCTGAACAGCGGAGATTCGCGCCAGGCCGCCAGGTGGTAAAGGCGCAGTTCGCGCTCCCCGGCAATTTTGGCCTCTTTGGAGTGCATATCCAGACAGAAGGTACAGCCGTTCAGCTGGGAAACGCGAATGTCGATCAGGTGCTTCAGCGCCGGGTCGATAGAGGTTTTCGCCACTTCCATGCTCAGGGCGGACAGCGCGTTGGCAAGGGCTGGAGTGGCTTTATGGTGGTTTACGCGAGTGCTCATTGTCTTTCCTCTTATTTACACGGTATGTGTCATGCGATGAGGACAATCTACGCGGGTCATGACATAGTAAAAAGATACAAAAACCATAAAATGAGGTAGGACATGAAGCCGGGCTATCACGACATTTACACCCGCTATCGCGACAACATTACGCGCGGCGTGCTGAAGCCTGGCGATAAGGTGCCCGCCATTCGCGTACTGGCCGAAGAGCTCAAGGTGGCGCGCAAAACCGTCGAAACGGCGTATGCTATTTTAATCGGCGAAGGGTACCTGGTGAGCCAGGGCGCGCGCGGCACGCGGGTCAATCCCGATCTCTTGCTGCCCGCGACGCCGGCTCCAGCGGATCACACCACCGGTACACTCCCGGCATCGCTTATCAGCCAGCGTGAACGAGCGGGTTTTCTGCGCCCCGGCATTCCCTCCCTCGACAGCTTCCCCTATAAAAAATGGTTACTGCTGGCAGGCCAGGCGACGCGCTCCATGCGCCCGGAAGAGATGCTCAACCCGCCGGTGCTGGGCTGGTATCCCCTGCGCCAGGCTATCGCCCGCTATCTGAATATCTCCCGCGGGCTCTCGTGTACCGCCGAACAGGTGTTGATCACCAGCGGCTACAGCGGCAGTCTGCGCCTGATCCTCGATACGCTCGCCAGCCGCAGCGACAAAGTGGTGTTTGAAGATCCGGGCTATTTTATGGGCCAGCAGTTGCTTAAGCGGATTGTGCCACGTCTGCACACCGTGCCGGTCGATCGCTGCGGCATCGACACGGAGTACCTGTTGCACCATCACCGCGACGCCCGTTTTGCTATCGTGACGCCCTCTCACCAGAGCCCACTGGCGGTAACGCTCTCTCTGCCGCGTAAACAGCAGCTTCTCGACTGGGCGAGCCAGAACGGGGCGTGGATTATTGAAGATGATTACGACGGAGAATTTCACTATACCCGCAAGGTGCTGCCGTCGCTGAAAAGCCTCGATCGCCATGATCGGGTGATCTTTATGGGCACTTTCAGTAAAACCATTATGCCCTCCTTACGCATGGGCTACATCGTGATGCCCGCCAGCACGGTTGAGGCATTTACCGACTGTGCGGACATCGTCGCCAGCGGCCAGCCGGTATTGACGCAAAAAATCCTCACCACCTTTCTCAACGAGGGCCATTTTTTCCGTCATCTCAAGAAGATGCGCGCGCTGTACCAGACCCGCCGGGAGTGGATGATTGCCGCCCTGCGTGAAGTATATGGCGATCTGTTTTTCACCGAGCAAAACGACGGCGGAATGCATATCGTGGCGTTTCTGGCGAAAGGCAGCAACGATCGGGAGGTGGCGTGCTGCTGGCAAGCGCAGCAGCTGCAGGTGAATGCCCTTTCAGAGTGGTATCGCGGGTCGGGCAAACGCTACGGGCTGGTGATGGGCTATAACAACGTGCGGTCATATCAGGAGGCGGTGGATTTGCTGGAAAGACCGAAGCGGCAGACGCTTGCGCTGTTGAGCTAAACATCGCCCGGTGGCGCTACGCTTACCGGGCCTACGGGATCGAGTAGGCCGGGTAAGGCGCAGCCGCCACCCGGCGGCGACGTGTCTCACACATCATACCGCGACAACCCAACGTCCTTGAGCTGCTCGTCGCTCATCTGGCTCAGAATGCGGCGGGTACGGTTGACGCGATACCAGTTACGCAGCGTTTTCGCTACCCACACAAACGCGATAAACGGACGTTTTGAACGATTTTCGTAGAATTCCATGATGCTCTCCTCACCGTGTCAGTGGGGCTATGATCGTGGAAAACGGCTTTAGCAATACAGACTCAAAAACAACTTTTGTTTAACATACAGATCCGCTAAAACGGTATCTGCATGCCGTTTTTTGCGGCAATCTGTACTGGTTTTGTAATCTGTATGGTGACAACAAAGGATACAGCATGACGCGCTACCAACATCTGGCCAATCTACTGGCAGAACGCATTGAACAAGGGCTGTATCGCAGCGGTGAACGTCTGCCGTCGGTACGCGCGCTGAGCCAGGAGCACGGCGTGAGCATCAGCACCATACAGCAGGCCTATCAGATCCTCGAAAACCTGCAGCTCATCACTCCCCAGCCGCGTTCCGGCTATTTTGTGTCTAAGCGCAAGGCCCAGCCGCCGGTGCCGGCCATGACGCGCCCGGTGCAGCGCCCGGTGGACGTCACCCAGTGGGATGAGGTGATGATGCTGCTGGATGCCCGCGCCGACAAAGAGATGATCTCCTTTGGCGGCGGTTCGCCAGACGTTAACCAGCCGAGCCTGAAGCCCCTGTGGCGTGAGATGAGCCGCATCGCACAGCACAACCCCGCCGAAATGCTGAGCTATGACGTACTCGACGGCCGCCTTGAGCTGCGCGAGCAGATCGCCCGGCTGATGCTCGACGGGGGCTCCACCGTGGCGGCGAACGAGATTGTGATCACCAACGGCTGCCACGGCGCGCTCTCCATCGCCCTGCTGTCGGTCTGTAAACCAGGAGACATTGTGGCGGTGGAGTCGCCGTCGTTCCACGGCACCATGCAGATGCTGCGCGGGTTTGACATCAAGGCGATAGAAATTCCGACCGATTCGCAAACCGGGATCAGCATTGAGGCATTAGAGCTGGCGCTGGAGCAGTGGCCCATCAAAGCGGTCATCCTGGTGCCCAACTGCAATAATCCGCTTGGGTTTATCATGCCGGAGTCGCGTAAGAAGCAGGTGCTGGCCCTGGCCCAGCGGCACGATATCGTGATCGTCGAGGATGATATCTACGGCGAGCTGGCGGCGGAATACCCGCGCCCGCGAACCATTCACTCCATGGATATTGATGGCCGCGTGATCCTCTGCAGCTCGTTTACCAAAACCGTGGCGCCAGGGTTACGCGTCGGCTGGATTGTGCCGGGACGCTACTACGACCGGGTGATGCACATGAAATACGCCGCGGGCGGGTTTAACGTGCCGGGCACGCAGATGGCGGTGGCGGCGTTTATCCGCGACGGCCATTATCATCGCCACGTGCGCCGTATGCGCCAGATTTATCAGCAGAATATGGAAACCTATACCTGCTGGGTACGGCAATATTTTCCGGCAGACATATGCGTGACGCGCCCGCAGGGCAGTTTTTTGCTGTGGGTGGAGCTACCGGAGAAGGTCGACATGGTGTGCGTCAGCAAGCAGCTGTGCCGGTTGAAGATCCAGGCGGCGGCCGGGTCGCTGTTTTCCGCCTCCGGGAAGTACCGCAACTGCCTGCGGATTAACGTGGCATTACCGCCAACTGATAAGCATCGCGAGGCATTGAAGAAGATGGGTGAAGCGATTGTGATTGCGATGGAGGAGGGCTAGTGCGGCCTGATGCCCTCACCCCGGCCCTCTCCCACAGGGAGAGGGAGAAAACCGTACAGCACTACTCGTCGAAATACCAGTACCCCTGGTTAATCAGCCCGGTGAGCTCCTCGACAAACGCCGGGTTGTTCAGCGCATCGCCCAGTTCGGCCTGGCCCAGCTCAGTGTAGCGGCACAGCGCGTCCGCCGCCTTCGCGTCTACCGTCTCGAGCTGTTCACTGTTGATAAAGAAACTGCCGTTGATATTCAGCACGCGCAGGCCGCTCAGGCGAGACAATCTCTCGCCGCCCTGCAACGCGTCCAGCACCTCCTCGGGCGCATACGGCGGCTCGGCGGCGGCGATATCCAGCTCGTGACGCGGCGTGGAGACAAAGCTACCGAACCATTTTGTGAAATCATCCGGCTTACCGATCATGTCGATCATCATCTGGCGAATGCGATCGAGCTCGTACTGCTCAATGCGCCCAGGGTGTTCGCGACAGGTCAGATCCGGATCGCTGTAATGCTCCCCGCCCAGATCGTTTTCCAGCGCGTAATCGGCAAAGCTGCTGATCAGATCGCGGCCGTTTGGCCCCCGGAAACCCACAGAGTAGTTCAGCGCGGTTTCATGGGTGAAGCCGTCGTGCGGGAATCCTGGTGGAATGTAGAGAATATCGCCCGGCGCCAGATCTTCGTCGATGATCGGTTCAAACGGATCCACGTGCAGCAGCGCCGGATGCGGACAGAACTGACGCATCGGCAGCTTGTCACCCACGCGCCAGCGACGGCTGCCCATCCCCTGAATGATGAACACATCGTACTGATCGATATGCGGGCCCACGCCGCCGCCCGGCACGGAGAAGGAGATCATGAGATCATCCAGACGCCAGTCCGGCAGCACGCGGAACGGGCGCACCAGCTCCGCCGCCGGCATGTGCCAGTGGTTCACCGCCTGCGCCAGCAGCGACCAGCCGGTTTCACCCAGGCCGTCAAAGTGCTCAAACGGACCATTGCTGGCCTGCCATTTGCCGTTGAAATGGCTCACCAGACGGCTATCGACCTCCGGCTCCATCGCCAGGCCTGCCAGCTCGTCCGGGGTAATCGGGTCGACAAAATTCGGGAAGGCATTTTTCAGCACAACGGGTTTTTTTTGCCAGTATTTCTCAAGAAATTCCGGCCAGTTCAGGTTCAGTTGATACGCCATGGATAGCACCAGTGAGAGGGGAAACAGGCGCGATTATAGGCAAGAAGGCAGAGGGGGAACTTGTCATGGGTCAAACCAGCACGCGTAGGTCGGGTAAGGCGTAGCCGCCACCCGACACGTACACGGCGTTAAAAACTTAATCCAGCTTCAGATCGTCATAATGGGTAATCAGTTTACCCACAATGCCGTAATCCAGCGCTTCGGCCGGAGACATCCAGAAGTTGCGGTCGGTGTCTTTTTTCACTTTTTCCAGCGGCTGGCCGGTGGCGTCGGCGATCAGTTTGTTCACCCGGTCCAGCATGCGGATGATCTCGCGCGCTTCAATCTCAATATCCGTCGCCTGACCGCGCACGCCGCCCAGCGGCTGGTGGATCATAAAGCGGGTGTTTGGCAGCGAGTAGCGATGCTCTTTTTTCGCCGCCAGGAAGATGGTGATCCCGGCGCTCGCCACCCAGCCGGTACCGATCACGTGCACGTCCGGGCGGATGAACTTGATGAAGTCGTGAATGGTATCACCGGCTTCCACGTGACCGCCCTGGCTGTTGATGTACAGTTTGATCGGATCGTTGCTCACGCTTTGCAGCAGGATCAGCTGGGTGATGACTTTCTCTGCCAGCGCCTGGTTGATTTCACCGGAGATAACAATCGAGCGGGATTCCAGCAGCTTCTGCTGCAGTGCGCTCTGTGTCCCTTCCGCTTTATCCTTATCGCCGTCTTTCAGTGTGTAGTGCATTGTTATGTCCTCAGCATTTAGCGCTTAAAACCAGAGTGTAGCCTGTTTTACCCGTGAAAGTCCTCAGGCGCACACAATGCGAATGTCCTGGGCCGCAAACGCGTCGACAACGCCCTGTTCCAGCGCCTCTTCTACCACCAGCACATCAATGTCCTGACACGTCGCCACCACAAAGCGCGCCACGCCGGGAAGTTTGTCTGCCGTCAGAGCCACGATGGTCTGGTTGCTCTGGGCGATAACCGCCTTTTTGAATTCGCAGTCGGCAAAGTCAAAGCCGGTGAGCCCCATCTGCGGATCCATCGCGCAGCCGCCAATAAAGGCCTGATCGAAGATAATGCCCTGGATCTGACCCGCGGCCGTGGCGCCCACCGACCCGCCGGATGCCCGCTGGATCTGCCCGCCGGTGATGATCACCTCGCACAGGGGATGGCGCAGCAGTTCCGTGGCGATAGCCGGGGAGTTGGTCACCACCGTGACGTTGAGATCCGCCGGGAGGGCTTTCGCCAGCGCCAGGTTTGTTGTCCCCGCGTCAATAAAAATGCACCCGCCCGCCTGAACCAGCGTTGCTGCTTTCTGCGCGATTGCGTGCTTTTCTGCACTTATTTTCTGCTCGCGGCTTAAAAAATTACCCGCATCCGGAAGCTGAAGCACCGCGCCGCCGTAGACCTTTTTGCAATAGCCCTCTTTGCTAAGTTCATGTAAATCACGGCGAATCGTGTGCTCGGATACGTTCATCTGGCTCGCCAGCTCGGTACAGACCACCCTTCCGCTCTTCTGAAGGATCTGGCGGATCCGCGCTTGTCGCTGTTCAGGAAAAGCTGCATAATCGAGCATTGAAAGTCCTTTAAAAATTCTAATCGAGTATCAATGCGCATAATGTTGCATAACCGCGCAACACAAACAACGAGGGTTACAATGAATATTGCACATGTCGCACTCTGGACCCGCAGCCTTAACGCCCAGGTTCAGTTCTGGGAAACGGTGTTTAATGGCCGCAGCAACGCACGCTACGTCAGTAAAAATCGTCCGGGCTTTGAGTCCCATTTTATTACCCTGGACGAGGGGCCGACGATTGAGCTGATGACCATTCCGGATCTGCCCGACGCGCCCGCCCACCCTGAATTTATTGGCTGGGCGCATATCGCCATCAACGTCGGCGGAAAAGCACAGGTGGACAGCATGGCGGCACAGGCCAGGGCAAACGGCACGCTGCTTAGCGCCCCGCGGATGACCGGGGACGGCTTCTATGAAGCGGTAATCGCGGACCCGGACGGCAATCGCATTGAGCTTGTCGGTGCATAAAAACAGCGTTTCGTTCCTTCACCGCCCCTGCTCCGGCTCGCTATACTTCATATGGTTATCATATTGTTAAATGATAATGATATTTAATGTGTTAAGATGAAAGTCAACATAAACAGTCTCTTACGTAACCGAAGGGACAGTTTGCATCCTCGACATTTAAATCAGCACCGGGGCGGTGAATGGAACACATTGTGTATGTGGTTGATGACGATGACGCCGTCAGGCAGTCCGTGACCGGGCTACTGGAATCGGCAGACCTGAACGCTATCGGCTTTTCATCGGCAGAAGCATTTCTTCAGCACCGCTTCGAGGATCTGCCTTCGTGCGTGATCCTCGATATGCAAATGCCCACCATCTCCGGTTTTGAGGTAGCTGATGCCCTCAGGGACAGCGGGCGTGAGATCCCGATTATTTTCCTCACCGGCCACGGCACCATCCCGATGTCGGTTCGCGCCATCAAAGGCGGGGCCTACGAGTTTCTGACCAAACCGGTTGAATCCGCCGCGCTTATCGACGCCATTGAATCCGCGCTCCGGCTGGCGGAAAACAACGCCGTGCGTAATAAAGAGCACTACGCCCTGAAGCAGCGCCATATGTCTCTTACCCCGCGCGAAAATGAAGTGCTCCAGCTGGCGATAAGCGGCCTGCTGAACAAGCAGATCGCCGCCGAGCTTGGGGTGAGCGAAATCACGGTAAAAGTCCATCGCCGCCGCGTGATGGAGAAGATGCAGGTGCGCTCCGTGGCAGAGCTGGTCAGGGTCGTGGAACGCCTGAGCAAAAGTCTGCCAACGGAATAGCCGTTACCCTTCCTGTGCCGCAAGCGGCAGCGCAAAAGCAAAGACGGTGCCGTGCGGCTCCCGGCGGCGCGCGCTCAGTTTTCCGCAGTGCCGCTCAATGATGCTGGCGCTGATGGTCAGCCCCATCCCCATGCCCTGCGCTTTGGTGGAATAGAACGAGTCAAAAATCTTCTCCAGCCGCTCAGGCTCTATGCCGCTGCCGGTATCGGCTATCTCCACCAGCACTCTCCCTTCTGCATTGCTGGTGCTGATGGTGATGGTGCAAGAGCGATCTTTCACCTCGGCCATCGCCTCTACCGCGTTCATCACCAGGTTGAGCAGCACCTGCTGGATCTGCACGCTGTCGCCAGTGATAAAGCTGTCCTGCGCCTGCAAAAGGTAATCGACGCTAATGTGTCGCTGCTCAAGCTCGCTGCGCGACAGCGCGATGATATGGTGGACCAGGTAGTGCAGATCAATGCGTGAGAAGGTCGGATCCTGCTTGCGCGTCAGGGACTGAATGCTGCGGATGATCTCCCCCGCCCGCGCCCCTTCAGCGGCGATCTCCTCCAGCCCTTCGCGCACTTTATCCAGCCGGGCTGGCTCCCGGTTGAGCCAGCGCAGGCTCGCCCCGGCGTTGGAGACGATCGACATCAGCGGCTGGTTGATCTCATGGGCAATGGAAGAGGTCAATTGCCCGACGGTGGTCGCCCGGGAAACGCGCGCCAGATCTGCCTGCGCCACCCGCATCGCATCTTCCGCCGCCCGCTGGCTGGTAATGTCGGTGATGATGCCGTAATACTCGTTCACCTCGCTGCCCACGCCCACCGGATCGCCAATCCCGAGAATATAGCGGGTTGAGCCATCGGTGCGATTAATGCGGAACTCCGCCCGCATGGAGAGCCCTTCGCGTACGCTTTGGGTGACGATGGTACTGATCCGGGCGTAATCATCCTGATGCACAAAGGTCAAAAACTCCGCCATGGAGATCTTCTTTTGCTGTTCAGGCAGGCCGAGGATTCGGGCGTACTCCTCGGAGATAAACATCAGATCCTGCTCCAGTTCCCAGCGCCAGCTGCCGGTGTGGCTGATCTGCTCGCCCAGCATCAGCGAGGTCTGGCTGGATCGCAGCTCTTTCTCCACGCGACGACGCTGGATGTTTTCCGCCAGCAGCTCGGCATACAGGCGCGCCGTCTCCAGCGAGACCGCCGCCTGCGCCCCCAGCAGGCTCACCACGCGGGAGTGCTCGGCGGTAAAGACCTCCGGCATCAGGCGATTTTCCAGGTAGAGCACGCCCACCAGCCGCGCCTGTTTGAACATCGGGACGCACATCACGGCCGCCCCCGAGGTCACGAGATAAGGATCCTGGCTGAAGGGATGGAACTCTTCCGGCTTGCCGGTGCGGATCTCCTGTCCGGTGCGGATCACCGCCGCCAGCACCGACAGCGGCATATCGGTCGCCATCGGGACCTCTTTCAGGATCCGCACCCGCACGCCGTCGGTACTGGTCCACGCGCTGGCCTCGATCTCCGGGATATGGTTGTCGCTCACGCGCAGCAGCAGACCGCGCTGCGCCCCGGCCCGTTCAAGCAGCAGCGTCATCAGGTTTTCAATCAACCGCTCAAGGTTAATTTCTTCAGACAGCGCGCGTGACGCCTTGATCACGCTTTGCAGATCGCGAATCACTTCATTCTGCGCGAAAGCCACCGTGTCGTACGCGCTGGCCTGGGCGGAGCTCAGAAGATGCGGAAAATCCTGCTCAAGCTGGCGCACTTTTGCCTGTGCACCGGCGCGGCCCCAGGCGGCGATCGCCCCGCGGAAGTGGGCGTCCGATGCGGTCGGGTAGCCGCAGGCAAGGGCAAAGCGCCCAGCCAGCTCGTGGGCCAGCGCGTTCAGCGGATTGAAACCGCCCTCCCGCGAGAGGCGCACCGCTTTCTCATACTGCTCAAGCGCAATGCTGTTCATCCCATCCAGACGCACGATTTCGGCGTAAATCAGCGCCTCTTTGTCGGCAAACGTGCCCGGATTAATCCGCGCCCAGAGGGCGATTTTGTCGTAGTGGGCGTGAATGCTGCGACGGTGATTCGCCGAGAAGGTCTCCGGCGTAAGCTGTCTGGAAAGCGACAGGGCGCTGTAGAGATGGTAATCCAGCAGGTGAATGTGGCCGGGCGCAGACCACGCGAACCAGCCCGCCTGCTCCAGCTCCGCCTGCGCGGCGGCATACTCCCCGCAGGTAAAGTGCGCCATCCCACGGTACAGCCAGTACCAGAACAGCATGGTCGAGGTCTGCTCCGGGGCCTGCTCAGGCGCCGCTGGCAGCATCGCTTCAGGGAGCACCTGCGCGGCGCTCCAGGTGCCGATGACCGGCGTACGCAGAAACTCAACGTAGCCGCGCTGGAGCATCAAAATCGTTTCGATGTCCTGGAAGTGGGTTTTACGGACAAAGGCCAGACCGCGATCGATGCTGGTCAGCACCCCGTCCAGATGATCGCCCCGCGAGAGGAAGTTGATCACCTGATGACAGGCCGCAAAGCAGGCCACCGTCATATCACCGTGAGTGACGGCGGCGGTAAAGCAGGCCTTGGCGCACTCGATGGTGAACGACAGCGGCTGGGTCCAAACGCTGAGCTGATCGAGCGGCAGCAGGGTTTTGGCTTCAAAGGCATCGTAGCCGTGACGGTTTACCAGCTCGCGGGCCAGCGTGCCGTACTGGAACCCAAGGCGATACTCGGCGTAGCGTTGGCCAATCAACACCCCAAACCAGGCCATCGCCGTGGTGGAGGCGCCGGTGATACCGTGGTCGAGGGTCAGGTGCATCATGCGACAGAGCAGCAAAAAGTGCAGGCGCGGACAGATAAAGCTGGCGCAAATGCTGGCGCTATACAGCAGGTTCATCACCGCTTCGGTTTGCGGGTTGTCCATTTGCGAGAGCTGGACAAAATGCTGTTGCGGCGCGTCACCCACGCGGTTGCAGAAGTGTTTCCAGGCTTCGTCGCACTCGACGTCTTCCGGGTAGTGGCTGATCTGGATACCAAAAATCCCCAGCCAGCACAGCGCCGCCTCCAGCGCCAGACGGCTGTCCGACTGGCGAATGTAGACTTCCACCAGCAGGTTAGCCGCCAGCGCTTTTTCAGTCAGCCCGCCGGGGCAGCCGAGGATCGCGTCACACAGCTCGCGGGTTCGCTCCAGGTGGCCGAGCGCAAATTCACAGCCCGCCTCTTCGATGTCGAGCATAAAGTCAGACACCGCCCCGGCATTGCCCAGCGCTCTGGCGGTCTGAATGTAGCTCAGGGCCGAATGATAATCGCCGGTGCGCTTCGCCCGCCGTGCGGCCAGCAGGCTGAGCTCGCGGAACATCTGGCGCTGCGGCGCAGGCTGAATGCTGTCCAGCGCGGCCGTCACGTGGTGCACGGCGCGGAACAGCAGTTCGTTCCCCGCCGCCTGACGCGCGGCCTCGGCCAGCAGGCTGGCGGTGGTCAGGTGCAGGTGGCTCCTCTCACGCTGATCCAGCAGTGCGAAAGCAGCCTCCTGCACCCTGTCGTGGGTAAAGGCATACGCTTTTTCCGTCAGCACAATCAGCTGCGCCATCACCGCCGGGTGGAGCGCATAACGGATTTCCGCCACCGACATCCCGACCACGCGGCACAGCATCTCCAGCTCGCCCGTGCCGCCAAGACAGGCAATGCTGCCCAGCAGACGACGCGTCTCGTCGGGCATCTCTTCGAGCTTTTCCAGCACCAGGGTGACGACGTTTTCAGTGTAATGCCGGGCGCGGATCGCCTGCAGATCGTACTGCCATTTGTCCTGATACTTGTTATGCACCACCAGCCCGTCATCAACAATGCGGCGGAAAAACTCATGTACGAACAGCGGGTTGCCGCCGGTTTTTTCGTGGATAAGCGTGGCGAGGTCGGTTGTTGTGGCGCTGCGCACGCGAAACAGCGTGCCCAGCCAGCGTGCTACCGCCTTCACCGTCAGCGGCTGCGGGATAATCTCGATGGCGTGTTGCGCCGACGCCGGCAGGCTCGCGAGCTGCTGCTGTAACGCGGGATCGGACAACGAGGCGATGTCCCGGTGCGCCACCACCAGCAATAGCGGAATGGCACCGCAGGTCGCCAGCAGGTGCTTCAACGTTTGCAGGCTGGCGGCGTCGCTCCACTGCAGATCGTCAAGCAGCAAGACCAGCGGACAGCCCTGCGAGGCAAAGGTTTTAACCAGCGCCAGCACCATATGGCTGAAGCGGGCCCGGGCATCAATGGAAAATGTATCTGCCGAGAAGCGAGGTTTACTCTCCAGCAGCAACCCCAGCTCGGGCACCAGGCTGACGGCCAGCTCTTCATATCCTTCCAGGGCGCGCGCGAGGCGGATTTTCCACTTCGCCACCTCTTCCGCAGGCAGCCCGAGCAGGTGCAGCGTCAGGGTGCGAAACGCCGAGCTTAATACGCCGTAGGGTAACGTCGGCGAAAACTGATCGACCTTGCCCACCGCCAGCAGCACCCTGCGCTGCTGCAACGTTTTTAACGCCGTGGCGATAATCGAGGATTTACCGATCCCCGACGGCCCGCCGATCGTCACCAGCTCCGGCACAATGTTTTGCCCCACCCGCTCAAACGCGGCGATGACGTCGTTTGCCTGCGGATGCGCCGCAAACAGGGAGTCCGCCAGATGGATCGCCGGCGTCCGGTCCTGCTGGCCGGGCGTAAAGGCGACGATCTCGCCTTCGGAGGTTAACGTCGCCTGACAGCGTCGAAGATCGGCAATCAGCCCGTCGACGGTCTGGTAGCGGTTATCGGGTTGCTTCTCCAGCAGCTTGAGAATGATGGTCGACAGCATGTCGGGCACATCCGGGCGCAACACGGCGGGAGAGAGCGGCTCAGAGGCAATGTGATAATGCGCCCAGTTGGTCTGCTCGCTCTCGCCCAGATCAAACGGCAGGCGTCCGGTCAGGAGCTCATAAAGCACAATGCCGAGGCTGTAGAGATCGCTGCGGCAATCGACGGCCCGCTGTGTGCGGGTGGTGTGCTCCGGGGACATATAGGCGGGCGTACCGCCAGAGACGGCCAGCCGTGTCTGGGAAAAGGCCCCGGAGATACTGCATGACAGGCCAAAGCTGCCCAGACGGCAGGTTGAATCGTGATGAACAAAGATATTGCCGGGCTTGATATCGCCGTGGATCAGGTTTTGCAGGTGCATCTGACGCAGCGGCGTGCAGATCTGGATCGCCAGCTCGATAAACCGGGCGATCCCCGAGATCGCCCTGCCCGCGCGTCGCGCCAGCAGCTCAAACGAAAACGGCGCATACACCAGTGCAAAACGCCCCCGGTACTGGGTGGAGGCCACGGCGCGAATGGCCCAGCTGTCCTGCAGGTGATCGCGCAACGCAAACTCATTTTTGAGCAGCCGGGTGGCCCGCTCTTCTTCTTCGTCGCTGACCGCGGTGGCAATGATAAAGGAGCCGCCAGAATGAGGATGTCGGGCGTTCATCCAGGAGATCCCGCCCTCCTGCGCCAGCACGGTAAAAATGACATCCTCTTTAAGGACAAAAACCCGCCCATCATGGAGATTTCCCTGGGCGGGCCAGAATGCAGGCAGCTCGTTTTCGTTCATCCGCGATCCTTATTGTCGGCGGGCCAGCTCCCGCTGAATATGATCCAGCAGAATATCGATGTTAATAGGCTTACGCAAAAATGCAGCGGCGCCCAAATCAAGAGCGTACCGCTGCATATTTTCATCAGCATGACCGGAGATAAAGAGTACGGGGGGAGGCGGGGCAGCCAGCAGCCGCAGCTTTTCAAACAGCTCCAGGCCGTTCATGCCCCGCAGCTTGATATCGGTGATCACCAGCGCCGCGCCGGACAGGGCGAACGGGTGGCTCAGAAACACCTCTGCCGAATCAAACGTGTCGGTCGCATACCCTTCCGACTCCAGGAGGTTACTCAGCCCGCTGCGGACAGAACGTTCGTCATCAATGATGGCAATGCGCCACGGCAGCGTCATGCTGTTATTCCTCAAAAAATCATTAAACGTCGCGGTTTTCCTTCACGGGCGCGGGAGGCGCCGTGCCGCTGATTTTCGGCACACACTCGTGACGAAACCAGGCCAGAGTCAGCGGTTCGCGATTCAGTATGCGACGTCCCACCGGGATCAGCTGTTCGCCCACCAGCATACCAAACAGGCCAAGCAGGGCGACAACCGGCGGTGCCGGAGAGTGGACGTTGAGCAGAGCGTAAATTACCCCAGCCAGCACGCCGCACACCAGCGAAATTATCCAGGCCTTCATGATGACTCTCCTGCCGGATGGTGAACCACTGCCGGTACGCTGGCCACGCTGTCGCGGGCTAACAGATGGCGCGTCGCCTGCTCCCCGGCCAGCATCCCCAGCAGGCCAATCAGCGCCAGCGCGGGCGGCGCGGGGGAGCGTACCTTCAGCGCGGCATACATCAGGCCGATCAACACGCCTGCCGCAAGGGATATCAACCCTGTACTCATAGAGAACTCCAGAAAGCAGTCAGTGGCAGGCCGGATGAGGGACCAGCCTGCCACCGGGACTTAGCGGGCCGGGACCGGCGCTAAGGTACGGTGCTCGCTCTTCTGACGAGACGGCGCTTTGTGCACCATGGTGTAAGCGTAATCCACGCCCATGCCGTACGCGCCGGAGTGCTCGCGCACGATATCCATCACCGCGGTGTAGGTCTCTTTACGCGCCCAGTCGCGCTGCCACTCCAGCATCACCTGCTGCCAGGTCACCGGGATCACGCCCGCCTGGATCATGCGCTGCATGGCAAAGTCGTGGGCTTCTTTGGTGGTACCGCCGGACGCGTCCGCCACCATATAAATTTCGTAGTCACCTTCCAGCATTGCGCACAGGGCAAAGCTGTTGTTGCACACTTCGGTCCACAGACCGGCAACCACCACCTTCTTCTTGCCGTTGGCTTTCAGCGCGTCGCGCACCTTCTGGTCATCCCAGGAGTTCATGGAGGTACGCTCCAGAATGTCCTGGCCCGGGAACACGTCCAGCAGCTCCGGGTAAGTGTTACCGGAGAAGCTTTCGGTCTCTACGGTGGTGATGATGGTCGGGATGTTGAACACTTTGGCCGCTTTCGCCAGCGCCACGGTGTTGTTTTTCAGCACCTGGCGGTCAATAGACTGCACGCCAAACGCCATCTGTGGCTGGTGGTCGATGAAAATAATCTGACAGTTCGCAGGGGTTAATACTTCGAGCTTTGAAGAGGTCATAGCATTTTCCAGTGGTTAAGGGTGAAATCGCCGTGAGTGCCACGCCGATAAAGTCGCCCCCATCCTGCGGCCTTCTGCGCCTGTGCGTAATTATCTCTTCGTATAGTTAACCTTAGGTATAGTTATACTTTGGTATACCTATCCTATTGTATAACTGGATCTTTGCCGAAACCGGTTCCCATAATCCTGACCATTCCCCTCTCAGTCAGGAGCAGTTATGGTTACCCTTGGAAAAGCCGATCTCATTCTGGTTAACGGCCAGTTTCACACCGTCGATCGCGAGAATCCTGTGGCGGAAGCCGTCGCCGTGCGCGACGGAAAATTTCTGGAAGTGGGTACCGTCGCCGAGGTGATGCAACACCACTGCGACGGCACTAAAGTGGTGGATTTAAAAGGCCACACCGCCATCCCCGGCCTGAACGACTCCCACCTGCACCTCATTCGCGGCGGGCTGAACTACAACCTCGAGCTGCGCTGGGAAGGCGTGCCGTCTCTGGCCGATGCCCTGCGGATGCTGAAAGAACAAGCCCTGCGCACGCCATCGCCCCAGTGGGTGCGCGTGGTGGGCGGCTGGAGCGAGTTCCAGTTTGCCGAACGCCGCATGCCAACCCTGGATGAAATTAACGACGCCGCGCCGGACACCCCGGTCTTTATCCTGCACCTCTACGACCGCGCCCTGCTCAACCGCGCCGCACTGAAGGTGGTTGGCTACACCAAAGACACGCCAAACCCGCCGGGCGGCGAGATCCAGCGCGACGCCAACGGCAACCCGACCGGGATGCTGATCGCCCGTCCGAACGCCATGATCCTCTACGCCACGCTGGCCAAAGGGCCGAAGCTGCCGCTGGAGCAGCAGGTTAACTCCACCCGCCAGTTTATGCGCGAGCTGAACCGTCTGGGGCTGACCAGCGCCATCGACGCGGGCGGCGGCTTCCAGAACTACCCGGAAGATTACGAGGTGATTGCCGAGCTGCACGAGAAGAAGCAGATGACCGTCCGCATCGCCTACAACCTCTTTACCCAGCGTCCGGGCCACGAGCTGGAAGACTTTGAGAAATGGACCGACATGCTCACGCCGGGCCAGGGCAGCGACTTCTTCCGCCATAACGGCGCGGGCGAGATGCTGGTCTTCTCCGCCGCCGATTTTGAAGATTTTCTCGAACCACGCCCGGATCTCGCACCAGGCATGGAGGATGAGCTGGAGCGCGTGGTTCGCCATCTGGTAGAGCACCGCTGGCCGTTCCGCCTGCACGCCACCTACAACGAGTCCATCAGCCGCATGCTGGACGTGTTCGAAAAAGTTAACCGCGATATTCCGTTCAACGGCCTGCACTGGTTCTTCGACCATGCAGAGACCGTCACCCAGGCCAACATCGACCGCATCAAAGCGCTCGGCGGCGGCATTGCCGTGCAGCACCGCATGGCCTTCCAGGGCGAATACTTTGCCGAGCGTTACGGCATTGAAGCCACCCGCCATACGCCACCGGTGGCAAAAATGCTGGAGACCGGCGTACCGGTGGGCTTAGGCACCGATGCCACCCGCGTGGCGAGCTATAACCCGTGGACCGCCCTCTACTGGCTGGTCTCTGGCCGCACCGTCGGCGGGATGCAGATGTACGATCACAGCGCCCGTCTGGACCGCGATACCGCCCTGATGCTCTGGACCCAGGGCAGCGCGTGGTTCTCCAGCGAACAAAACCAGAAGGGGCAGATCAAAGTCGGCCAGCTCGCCGACCTGGCGGTGCTGAGCAAAGACTACTTCCGCGTGCCGGAAGAGGAGATCAAGGGCATCGAATCCGTCCTGACGGTGGTCAACGGCGATATCGTCTACGCCGCAGGCAGCTTTGGCCCGCTGGCCCCGCCTGCCATTCCGGTCCTGCCCGAGTGGTCCCCGGTGGTGAAGGTGCCGGGCCACTACCGCAGCGCGCCGCCGCAGGCCACACGCGTGGGTATGAACGCCGTCCACCACTGCAGCGGCCCGTGCGGGGTGCACAGCCACCAGCATGATTTTGCCCGCACGTCAGAGGTACCGGTGTCGGACGATAACGCATTCTGGGGGGCGCTGGGCTGCAGCTGCTTTGCATTCTGATGAAAAACACCTTTGCTCCGCCCCGGGTCGACCTGGGGCTGTTTTTCCTGCGTCTCACCGGCAGCCTGCTGTTGCTGTACGTACACGGCCTGCCGAAGGTGCTGCACTTCAGCGAAGAGCTGACGCGCATTGAAGATCCGTTCGGCTTCGGGCCCTGGGCGAGCCTGATCCCGGCGATTGTCGCCGAGGTGATCTGCCCGCTGTTTATCATTGCGGGCGTCTACACCCGCCTGGCGTGCCTGCCGATTATCGCCGTGCTGCTGGTGGCGATGCTGGCGGTTCACCCCAACTGGTCGATTGCCGAAGGGCAGTTTGGCTGGCTGCTGCTGATTATCTTCACCACCCTTGCCCTGACCGGGCCGGGCCAGTGGCGGCTGCAGCGTAAGGTAACGGAGAAATTTGCATGACCCAGGTTAACGACGTTCGTGACGCCCACGTCGAAACGACGCCCGCACCGACGGTTTCGCCCTGGCAGCCGCTTAGCCAGCCGGTATTCCGCATGCTGTGGATCGCCACGGTGGTCTCTAACGTCGGCTCATGGATGAGCGACGTCGGTATTAACTGGAGCATGCTGAGCCTGAGCGCCGATCCGCTGGATATCGCGCTGGTACAGGCGGCCAGCAGCCTGCCGATGTTCCTCTTCGCCCTGCCGTCCGGGGTGATGGCGGACATCGTCGACCGACGTAAATACCTGCTCTTCTCCCAGCTGTGGGTGTTCATCGCCGCCGCCGGGCTGGCGGTGCTCTCCTTCACCGGCCACGTCACGCCTGCGGTTCTGCTGGTGACGACGTTTCTGCTGAGCGTGGGGGCGGCGATGAGCTCGCCGCCGTTCCAGGCGGTGGTGCCTGACCTGGTGAGCAAGCCAGAGCTGGGTGCCGCCGTGGCGCTCAACTCACTCGGAGTGAACATCAGCCGGGCGATTGGCCCTGCGCTGGGCGGTTTTCTGCTGTCACTGGCCGGGCCGTGGATGGTGTTTGCCCTGAACGCGCTCTCCGTGGTCGGCGTGGCGTGGGTGCTGTGGCGCTGGCGTCCCGCACCGACAGTGCAGCGTCTGCCGCCGGAGCACTTCTTCTCGGCGGTGCGCTCTGGCATCCGTTACGTGCACGCCGCGCCGGTGCTGCGCAACGTGCTGGTGCGCACGGTGGCCTTCTTCGTTTTTGGCAGCGCGGGCTGGGCCCTGCTGCCGCTGGTGGCGCGCCGCGAGCTGGGCTTAGGCCCGGCGGGCTACGGCGTGATGCTGGCGTGCATTGGCCTGGGGGCGATTGCCGGGGCGATCCTGCTGCCGCGGCTGCGCCAGCGGCTGAACGCCGACCGCCTGATGGTGGCCGCCAGCCTGACATTTGCTCTTACCATGCTGGCGCTGGCGTTCGTGCGCCACTTCTGGCTGCTGAACCTGTTTGAGTTTTTCACCGGCTTCGCGTGGATTGCGGTGCTCTCTACCCTCAACCTCGGCGCGCAGCGCAGCGCGGCACGCTGGGTGAAAGCCCGCGCGCTGGCGGTCTACCTGACGGTGTTCTTCGGCTCGATGACCGCCGGCAGCGCCCTCTGGGGACAGATCGCTTCGCAGTTTGGCACCCCGACCTCGCTGGTGGTCGCCACGCTGGGAATGGTGCTGGCGAGCGCGACGGTGTTCCGCTGGAAGCTGGAGAAAGATCCTGATTTAAATCTCGACCTCAGCGGCCAGCCGCTGGACGGCGTGGAGATCGACCTGCCCAACGAGCGCGGCCCGGTGCTGGTGTCGCACGAGTACATCATCGACCCGCACAACGCGAAAGCGTTTTTGCAGGCAGTGCACGAGCTGCGCCGGGTGCGCCGCCGCGCCGGAGCGATGAGCTGGGCGGTGTACGAGGATATCGAACGCCCCGGACTGTTTATCGAGACCTTCCTGATGGGCTCCTGGATTGAGCATCTGCGCCAGCAGGAGCGCCACACCATGAATGACCTCCTGCTGCAGAGCCGCGTTCTGGCTTTTCATCAGGGCACAACATCGCCGGCTATTCGCTACCTGGTCGCGCCGGTATAACCATAACCATCACTTGTACAGGAACACACTATGGCAACGTTTAAGGCAAAAGACGGCACGCAGATTTACTACAAAGACTGCGGCGCGGGTAAACCGGTTCTCTTCAGCCACGGCTGGCCGCTGGACGGCGACATGTGGGACAGCCAGCTGAACTATCTGGCCGAGCGCGGCTTCCGCGCCATCGCCTTTGACCGTCGCGGTTTTGGCCGCTCGGATCAGCCGTGGAACGGCTACGACTACGACACCTTTGCGTCCGATATCAACGACCTGATTACCACCCTGGACCTGCAGGACGTGACGCTGGTGGGCTTCTCCATGGGCGGCGGCGATGTGACCCGCTACATCAATAACTACGGCAGCGCACGCGTGGCCGGTCTGGCGCTGCTGGGCGCGGTCACGCCGATCTTCGGTAAATCCGACTCCTTCCCGCAGGGTGTGGATCAGAGCGTGTTCGACGGCATTCGCGACGGCCTGCGTAAAGATCGCGCCCAGTTCATCAGCGACTTCGCCACCCCGTTCTACGGCATCAATGCCGGGCAGACCGTCTCTGCCGGTGCCCTGACCCAGACGCTGAACATCGCCCTGCTGGCGTCACTGAAGGGCACCATCGACTGCGTGACCGCGTTCGGCGAAACCGATTTCCGCCCGGATATGGCGAAAATCGACGTGCCGACGCTGGTGATCCACGGCAGCAACGACCAGATCGTGCCGTTTGAAAGCACCGGCAAGCTGGCGGCAGAGATGATCAAAAACGCCACGCTGAAGGTGTACGACAACGCGCCGCACGGCTTCGCGCTGACCCACCAGGACCAGCTCAACGAAGATCTGCTGGCGTTTGTGAAGTCGCTGTAATTTTCTGTAGGCCGGGTAAGGCGCAGCCGCCACCCGGCGCTTTCGCAGACGCGTTCCGCTCCGCCAGCAGCCGACAAATCTCCGCATGCTTCTCCTCGGTAAAGGTAAAGCGCGACATAAAGCCCATGCGGATCAACGAGCCAATCGCCGGCAGCAGGCAAATCCCGAAGAACAGCCCCGACAGCACGCCTTGGCTCTGAAGTTGCGCCTGCGGCACGTAACCGATCATCGTCAGAAACACGCCGATTAACCCACCGCCCACTGCCACCGACATCTTGCCGGTAAAGGTCTGCCCGGAGAAGGTGATCGCCGCGCAGCGCTTGTGGGTGTGGTACTCCGCGTACTCAATGGTGTCGGCAATCATCGACGAGGTGAGGATGTTGGTCATCATCACGAACAGCGTGCTCAGGCCGAGCAGAATGAACAGCATCGTCACCTGCTGATAGCCGATGAACCACATCACCACGCGCACCGCCACGTCCAGCCCGCAGAGGATCATAAACAGCTTCCGCTTCTGCATCCGGCGCGTCAGCATCGGGGCGACCAGGCACAGCACCGCCGCCACAATCCCCATCACGCCAATCGCCATCTGCAGGCTGCCGTCGCCCAGATTATTGATAAAGAAGTAGATATACAGCCCGCCCGCCACGTTGTGGAACACGCAGAAAAAGAACGACAGCAGGACAATAAACAGCGGCTTGTTCTGGCGCAGGTTGTGGAAGGTGTCGCGGATGGTCACCTTTTCCGGGCTCGGCGGCACGCGCTCTTTGATCTGCATAAAGCCGTTGAGCATCAGCGGCAGGCCCACCAGCATCATCACCAGCGCCGCCATAAAGTAGCCTTTATCATTGCTGTACTGGGCGAAGAACGCCGCCAGCTTCGGGAAGAAGATGTTGGCGCAGGCAATCCCCGCGTTCACCCCGAGCATCGCCGCCGTCACCGCGCGGGTGCGCTGGGCGGAGTCGTTGGTCATCACCGACGACATCGACCAGAACGGGATATCGGAGATGGCATACAGCGTCCCCCACAGGATATACGTCACCCCGGCGTAGAGGATTTTGGTGGTCATGTCTGCTTCGATTTTATAGAACGACAGCAGCGTGACGCCGGTGATCAGCAAAGGCGCAATCAGCAAAAAGTGGCGAAACTTGCCGAAACGGCTGTTAATGGTATCCATGATGCTGGCAAACAGCGGATCGTGAACCGCGTCCCACGCGCGGGCAATCAGGAAGATGGTACTGGCCGCCAGCGCCGAGATCCCCAGCACGTCGGTGTAAAAATAGTTAATAAACGAACCCACTAAACCAAAGCTAAAACACTGACCTAAACCATAGCCAAAATAAGACCACAACTCGCGAGACGGTATTTTCATTGTCATTGCCATTGTTATATGCCTGCCTGGTTGCCCGGCGGTCGGCCGCCGGGTCGATATTATTAGCCCTGGACTTTCGGGGCGATCTTGCGCAGCTGCTGCATTAATGCGATTTCACGGCGTGAGAACGGAATGCCGTTCTCCTCGAACACGTCGTGGAACCAGAGGCGGCAGTAGTCTGTGGACTCCTTCATCACCACCGGCCACGGCAGCCACGTCTGGGTTTTGCCGCGCACCAGCCCCCACTGATACGGCGCGACCTTCGCCGCGTACATCAGCGGTAGCTGCTCCTCGATGGTGCTACCCACGTGGCGCGCCAGCCATTCGGTGCAGAACAGCGGTCGACCAAGCTGTTGCAGCTGCTGAATAATCGCCGTCATGCGGCCAGTGTGGGTGTAGGCGTGGAAGCTCACCACGTCCGAGAGCGCCAGTGCGGTCTGGTCCAGCGGATGCTGGAAGAACGTCTCGCCCTCCTCTTCCGGCGGCAGACGCCACGCGCAGACGGTGAGCGGCTGGGTTGGGTCTTCTTCACGCACCCACTGGAACGCCAGCTTCATCAACTCGTGCGCGCAGGTCTCCAGCTTCGCGTCGTACTGCACCTCCTGCGTGCCCGTCGCGAAAATGCCGCGGTTGCCCGGCTCGTTATAGAGATCCCACAGCAGCACGCGCTTATCGTCGCGGAACTGGCGGACAACGTCGCGGATATAGCGCTCAATCTGCGGCCAGCAGTCGGGATCGCACACCTTGTCGCGCCCCGGACTCGCCGCCGCCTGACTGTTGTGCTTGCCCGGTACCGGCGGCTTTTGCGGGCCGAGGTACGGCTCGTCGCCGGAGAAACCGCAGTCATCCATCAGGGTTAGCATGGTGCTGAAGCCGCGACTGTCGGCAATCGTCAAAAAGCGGTCGATGCGCGCCATCAGCCCGTCGCGGTCGTGCTCCCAGACGATAAACGGCAGGTTGATGCGCAGGGTGTTATAGCCCGCCTCCGCCGCCCAGCCCAGCTCGCGCTCGATGGTTGCGGCATCGAAGGTCTCTTCCTGCCAGATATCGGTCCAGTTCACCGCCGTCGACGGCAGGTAATTAAACCCGCACAGCCAGCCTTTTTGCTGATACCACGCCTGTGCCTGCTCCCTGCTCCACTGCTCTTTCATTACGCGTCCTCTTACTGATAATATTTAGCTAATAAATATTAGTTGCAGGATAAATGCGCAAATCACGGCGTTGAGAAAAGCGACGGCCCTCACAAAGTTCACGCTTCGATGAATGAGAAACGTGATCGACGGCGCTAAAGCGTGCGGTTAGGGTATGATGCGAAATCGCGAAAGGGAGAGGACGGATGAAGCGAAAAACGAAAGTGACGATGAACGATATTGCGCGGGCGGCAGGCGTGTCGCAGGCGACGGTATCGCTGGTGCTTAACCAGTCCCGCAACATCAAGCTCAGCGACGACACCCGCCAGCGGGTGATTGGCATCGCCACCGAGCTCGGCTACGACCGCCTCCCCGCCGTTCACGCCCCGCGCAACCAGGAGGAGATCGCCCTGCTGGTCAGCTCCATGCAGAGCTTCGACCCGTTTATCGACGCCATCAGCCAGGCGCGGGAAGCGGCGTGGCGCAACGAGACGCTGCTCACCGTCTACGACTACGGCGACGATATCGAGCTGGCGCTGAACATCATCCGCCAGCTGGAGAAGCGCAACTGCATCGGGATTATTCTCGCCTCCCCGGTCACCACGCTGGTGGACATGACGGCATTCCAGGACTGCACCCGCATCCCGCTGGTGCTGCTTAACCAGCGCGACCCCGGCTCGCCGCTGCTGCCGTCGTTTATCCCGGACGACTACGCCAACGCTTTCCAGGTGACAAAACATCTCATCGCCTGCGGGGCCACGCGCATCGCCCACATCACCGGCGAGAGCTGGATGGAGGCCTCCCGCCAGCGTCTGGCAGGCTACCAGGCGGCGCTGCAGCAGGCCGGACTCGCGTGCGACGACAGCCTGGTGCGCCAGACCAACTGGCAGTTCAGCGAATCCTTTACCGCGACAGCTTCCCTGCTGGAACTGGCCGAGCGCCCGGACGCCATCTTCTGCGCCAGCGACTGGCTGGCGATTGGCTGCTATCAGGCTCTGGCGGTGAACGGCGTGCGCATCCCGCAGGACATGCTGCTGGCGGGCTACGACGACCAGAAGATCTCCGAGCAGCTCACACCGCCGCTGACCAGTATCCAGCTGCCCTACAGCGAGCTGGGACGGCTGGCGGTGGAGTACCTGTGCAATCAGGAAGATGCCGCCACGCACGTGACGCTGGCGGGCAGGCTGAAGGCGCGCGCCTCAAGCCTCGTCTGAGGTAAACACCATGCCCGCATAGGGCTTCTCGCGACACGCCGCCAGCCGCGCGGCGAGGCTGCCCACGTGCAGCTCCAGCTTGTGCCCGTCCGGGTCGAGAAAATAGAACGACGCCCCCTCGCTTTTGTTCTGTTTCCAGACGGTGACGCCCGCCTGCTCCAGCCTGTGCGAGAACGGTTCAAAGTCTTCTTCCGCCACGGTAAATGCGTAGTGGGTGTAATCGCTCTCCTGCGGCGGGACATACTGGCGCGCCTCGTCGTACGACAGGCAGACCCACAGATCGCCGCAGGTGAGATAGGCCCCGGTATTCCAGCGGGCATGCAGCGCTAGCCCCAGCAGCTTGTGCCAGAAGGTGACGCTTTTTTGCAGGTCGCTGACCGCGAGGGTCAGGTGGTTGAGTGATTGCAGCATGACGTGCCCTTTTGTTTTTCGCGCCGGACGTGATACGGTAAAAGCATGAACATAAACCACGCCGTGCTCACCGTAAACCGCTGGTGGCTGCCTTCTTAAAGGCGGCACGGAGTAGTTTTCCCCATTTTCAGATAGCCGCCGAAAGGCGGCTTTCTCATATCTAAGACCCCTTTCGGCAATTGCACATTAAGGAGTCTTTATGAACGCACCAACCATCCTCACCGGCGACCGCCCAACCGGCCCGCTGCACCTCGGCCACTTCGTCGGATCGCTGCGCCAGCGCGTGGCGTTGCAGCAGACGCACAACCAGTTTGTGCTGATTGCCGACCTGCAGGGGCTGACCGACAACGGCAGCAACCCGCAGAAGATCCGCGACAACATTCCCGAAGTGCTGGCCGACTATCTCGCCGCCGGCATCGACCCGAACCTGACTACCATCTGCCTGCAGTCCGCCCTGCCCGCCCTCGCCGAACTGACGATGCTGTATATGAACATCGTCACCGTCGCCCGCGTGGAGCGTAACCCGACGGTGAAAAACGAGATTGCGCAGAAGGGCTTCGCCCGCTCGCTGCCGGTCGGGTTTATGGCCTACCCCATCAGCCAGGCGGCGGACATCACCGCGTTTAAGGCCGAGTGCGTGCCCGTCGGCGACGACCAGCTGCCGATGATTGAGCAGACCAACGAGATTGTGCACAAGATGAACAGCCTGCTGCCCACCCGGGTGCTGCGCCACTGCAAGGCGATGCTGAGCGACACCAGCCGCCTGCCCGGCATCGACGGCAGCGCCAAGATGTCGAAATCGCTGGGCAACACGCTGCATCTTTCTGCCAGCGAAGAGACTATTCACCGTGCGGTAAGCGCCATGTACACCGACCCGAACCACCTGAAGGTGAGCGACCCGGGGCAGATTGAGGGGAACGTGGTGTTTACGTACCTCGACGCGTTTCATCCTGATAAGGACAAAGTGGCGGCGATGAAGGCGCACTATCAGGCGGGCGGGCTGGGTGACCGGGTTTGTAAGAACGAGCTGGAGGGGTGTTTGCAGGAGCTGATTGCGCCGATGCGGGAGCGGAGGGCGATGTATATTCGTGACAAGGGGGAGTTGATGGCGATGCTGAAGCGCGGGACCGAACGGGCGCAGGGGGTGACGCAGGAGACGTTGAGGGAGGTGAAGGTTGGGCTGGGGGTGCCGGTGTTTTGAGAGCGATATAAATAATAATCCCGGCGCATGGCCGGGATATTTATCAGGCGTTGCGCTTAATTACCGGAATATCGCCGGTGTCATTTAACGCGCCAGGAAATGTTTTTAACCACTGCGCCACTTTCTTCTTATTTATATTCACCACACTCATCCCTTCCAGACATCCCCATAATTCTCTTGTATGCTGTGGCGTAATCACGATGCAGTCTTTCATAGCCCGGATTTTTACCGGCATACCGTTGATAAAGCCTGCACGGGTTAACCAGTCCCCGCCCAAAAGAAGGTATTTCATGTCTATGCGCGCATACAGTTCGCAACAGGCTGCACTGTCCTGCGGCGTTTCCGCGCGGGGATGAACAGGTGCCGCGTTGGGCGGGTTGCCGTGAAGGCGGCGGGCGCTGTTTTTGCTTACCAGCTCGCGGTTTTCAATCATGCCGGTGAAAGCGTCTGATTCTGTTTTGCAAACAGTAAACTCTGGCTTAAAATTCGTCGCAGCCATTTTCAACTCCTGATTAGTTGTTTGTGGTTAGCGGTATGGGGGTGTTGCAGCACCTTCATATCGCGAATTCTTCGTTAAATATTTTTTGATACTTCCTTTGCCATTCGGCGTAATTTCCGATGCTCATTATACAGGACTGAATATAAATACAGCAGTTTGGTGTAGGGGAAATTTGGAATTTGCGAGGGGGATTCAGGAAATAGAGTTGTGTGCGGTAAGGTCATGTTTTTGTTGATTGCGGGTTGATTGGTCTGGGTTTTGCGAGCATCATCGCAATTATTTACCTTCTTTCGTAACACGATGGCTTCCAGCAAAACTCTCGAACAGGCAATTGCCGACATCACCATCTGGCGCAAAGGCGAATAGCGAGCGCCGCATAAGCCCTTTTTGCTTCTGTATGTTCTGGCGAACTATCAGCAGGGGCATACGTGACTGTTTGATTACGGAACCGAGCTCCACGAAAAGCTGCTTAGTCTGGTAGAACGCTTAGGTCCACAGATAAAGGCTCATTACCCGAATATGCCTTTCTGGCGGCTCAAAGGGGATAGATTTTGGGATCTGAAGAATACTGAGTTCTGTTCGACCACTGGCAGTAAGCAACCGCCTGTTAAAGAACTTGTGGAACATAACGTTGCAGGCGGGTTTGATGAAGAACACTTTGAGCTACTGAGTAAGAACAAAAACCTGTTCGGCTCGCTCGCGCAGCAGATCCTTGAAGCGCATTTTCCTGAGAGCATTCAGAAAGAGCTCGCGGATGAGATGGGTTTTGATATCCAGCAGATCCGTAAGGTTCGCGATCCGCTTTTCCGCCAGCAGGTGTTGCGTGCTTATAACTATGAATGCGCCATATGTGGGTTCAACATGCGGCACGATAACACCTCCGTTGGACTCGAAGCCGCGCATATTAAATGGAAGCAGTTTGGCGGACCGTGTGAGATCCCGAACGGGCTGGCGCTGTGTGCAATTCATCATAAGGCGTTTGATAAAGGATCTATTGGGCTGGATGAGAGTATGCGGGTGCTCGTGTCTGAGGCGGTGAATGGGAATGGGATTGTTGGGCGGTTGTTCTGGGATTTTGCAGGAAAGCAAATTGCGCTGCCGGTGGTGAAAGAGAATTATCCAAAGGAGGGATATGTGGAGTGGCATCGTAGGGAGGTGTTTAGGAGTTAATCAGGCAGCCAAAGACTGCCTATGAGATTATAGATTAGTTCGATTCTATATCATTAAGAAGACGAACAAGGGAGCGTCCCAATGCTGCAGCCATATTGACCGGAACGGCGTTTCCTATTTGGCGATAAATAGCTCCAAGTGACCCTTTAAACTCCCATTCATCAGGGAAAGTCTGGATCCTTGCATATTCACGGATTTGCAATGGTCTAGTTTCCACAGGGTGACATCTTTCAGTTTGTTTTTGCGCAGGGGAGGTTGTAAGGGTTAGGCTAGGCTCATCAAGCGATAAGCGTCTCGCCATTCCGGTTTTTCCACCGCCAAGAAAATAACTTCCTTGCATATATTCTTTTTGGAGTTCAATACTAAGATCTCTCCAATATCCTCCTGGAGGGACAAAAGACATGATTTCCTTTTTCCTTAATGGATATAATTGACCCGGTGAATCAGGAACATCCGTAGAATAAAGTTCCCCAGCATAGAAAGCATCCCTAAGAGTCAGAACTCGCTTATAAGGTGAAGGCCATTTAAATATAGCCTGTTTTGCAATATCTTTTCTTACTCCAATAAGAATAAGTCTCTCTCGCTTTTGTGGCACCTTATAAAACATAGCTTTAAGAACTCTTGGTTCTACAAGTTCATAGCCAAGCTCATGGATAATTTCACGGATTATTTCTAGGGTTCGTCCGTTTTCATGAGTTAAAAGACCTCTTACATTCTCCGCCATAAAAACTTTCGGCTGTAATTCTTTTACTGCACGTGCAAATTCAAAGAAGAGTGTTCCTCTAGTATCTTCAAATCCTAATTTTTTACCCGCATAAGAAAAGGCCTGGCATGGGAACCCACCAGTCAAAATATCAACATTTTCATTGATCTTTGTAAAATCAATATTAGATATATCCCCTTCAACAACATTCCAATGGGGTCTGTTGTGTCTAAGTGTTGCACAAGCTGCTTTATCTAATTCATTAAGAAAAATACTATCGAGCCCTGCTTTTTCAAGCCCAACAGCCAAGCCGCCGCCACCGGCGAAAAGTTCAACTAACTTATAAGAGCGAGAAGGAAGAATACACTCTTCAGCCTCCCACTCGCTGCTAATCATTTGATTTACCTCTGGAAAATGAGACAAATCCTGTAGATTAAATAAAAGTTTATCGTCTTGTGTTGACGATGACGGGACTAAGATCCCTTTTGAAACCCAAGCATCTAGTGTACGCTTTGATTCTGAAAGGATATCAGCAAGCACTTCGAGCGAAAGATACTCATTACTCGTTTTAGGGAAAAATTCTTGGACATCAGACATATGACGCTTCCAAACTTGTTAAACACTGTTTTATTATACAGTATTTACAAGCGTTTGTTTAGCGTTTTGTTATGAAAATTGAGGAAGATATGGAAGACAAAGATTTGATTTTGGAGCAAGTAAAACAATGGTTTAGTCAATCCATTGCAGCAAATCATATCAAGAATACAGTTAAACTTGTAAATCCAAATGAATTTGACATAAATCCTTTTCTAACAATTTATTTAGCAAAATATTTAACCGGTGAAGCATCTGCACAGAGCATAGCCAGAGCGTTGATATTGCCGAGGGTCTTAGGAACTTCTATAACTACTTCATTCGGTCAAAACATGCAAAATTTCATTAGTATTTTAAGAGAGTCGTACGGGAGTACAACTTCTGGAGTAGACATAGAATTTATAGACCAAATAGATGGGCATAGAAAATATTGCCAAATTAAAGCCGGACCCAATACCATTAATAAAGATGATGTCGAATCGATTACCGGACATTTTAGAGACGTACTAAATTTAGCAAGAACTAATAACCTTCGAATACCGCATGACGATCTTATTATTGGTGTCCTTTATGGTGAACAATCAGATTTAAATGCAAGCTATAAAAGGATCACAAAACAATATTACCATCCTATTTATACGGGTAAAGAATTCTGGCATAGGCTAACTGGTGATGAGGATTTCTATTCTGACCTGATAGATGCAATTACTTCTGTTGCTACCGATGCAGATTTCAGTGAAAGATTAGAGGATGTAATAAATGAGTTAGCAAGTAATGAGAAAATAATTGCTCTTGAAAAACTCAACTAAAAAACAATCGCATGTTTCTTATGTAAACATGCGATTAAAAAATTCATTTTTCAAAATTAACCACTTTATAACAAATAACATAATCACAAGGCTCATCTTTTTCATTTAAACTAAAAAAAATAGGACTTACCCCACCAAAAAAAACACAACAGAAAATAATGTAGCAACAATAGAACATAAAATAAATGTGGCTCTAAGTTGATATTTCCGTCATTGAATTGACCTACCGCATAAGGATAGTAATAATTTTACTCAATTGCACAGGAGCAAATTCTTTTATCTGGTTAATATTACTAAAAAATTATTTTTAAGATATACGTTCGCATGAGGAGGTGCAACGCATCAGCATCCGCGACCATTTAAAAGATTTTATGCAGGCACACGGCGCGGAGCTGGCCGCCGCCCTTGCCCCTGAGCTGATGAATAATTCCGTGCAATATCCTGCAGTTCAGTCCTGCGCCATGCAGCACTCACTCAACTATCTGCGCGAGGTGCTACAACTTTGGCTGGCAGCCGGTGAAAAAATTAATTATTCGGCACAGGATAATGACATTTTAACGGCCATCGGATTCAGGCCTGACGCGGCCTCGCGCGATGATAATCGTGAAAAATTCACACCTGCACAGAACCTGAATTACACCCGCCAACGCGCGGAGCTGGCCGCGCAGTAGTTCTTTCAAAAACTCCCGAAAAACCCGCTGTTTTCCCATAAAAAAGCCATGCATGCATAAGATGCATGGTTTTACCGAAACTGGATCCCCCGCCAGCGCCAGCATTAGCGCCCCCTGAGGGCGTTCATGCACCTGCATTAAAAGCGCCCCCCTTAAGCTGGCAGGCGGGGCGGGGAGAGCATTGCGCGCCTGGGCTGGTGTTAATTTTCATAAATCTGAATACCTAATGATATTGTCGGTTGCGCTGACATCATGCCGATGATGAAACGACAGACCTCGTCTCGATCACTTTACTTTTGAAGTCATCTGGCTATATGATTTTCTGAGAAAGTACAGACGAAAGATTACATTCGTAATCACTAAAAGAAGCGAAATATTCATTTCTAACTAGAAGATTTAGAATCTCTAATGGAGTGCAAATGAGTCTCATTGGTATCGAGGAAAGAGCATTAACGGCAGTAACTTTGGGAGAAAGCCATTTCAGGGAGTTCAAAAGCGCGCTCCAGGGGCCTCCAGAAAAAAAAGAGAAAAGACCCACCAAAGATATTTCGACCAACATCGCACAAACTCTTGTTGCATTTGCAAATGCTGATGGCGGCGAACTCCTTATCGGCGTCGAAGATAATGGAGAAATCACTGGAATAGATTTTTTCAATGACACTGAAATAAATACCCTCCTGGATGCACCAAGAGTTAGAGTACATACTGACACTCCTTTAAACTCTGTCAGAAAAAAACTAATAACGATAGAAAATAAAAGAGTTATTTATTTTTCAGTTGAAAAGAGCACCGAAGTTATACATATAACATCAGATGGAAGATGCTTACAAAGAAAGGATTTAGAATCAGTCCCAGTACCTCATGAAAATATAAAATTTGATCGACAAGACAAATTATCCAGAGAGTATGACAGGCAATTCATCGATGCTGCCAAAGTCGATGACTTAGATATTGAGCTAATCCGAACAGTATCCGATGTTATTTTGAAAGGAATGTCCCCTGAGAAATGCCTTCAATATTTGAATTTAGCAGAGTTTGGAACTAGTAAACTCAACTTGAGAAGGGCCTCTTTGCTTTTATTTTCCAAAGAGTATATTCGATGGCATCCTAGATTACAGGTCAGGATTATAAGAGTTGATGGGACAGAACTCTTAACAGGAAAAAATTACAATGTTGTAATGGATGAGGCAATAGGCGGGAATATTTTAAATCTTGTTGATAAGTCATGGGAGGCATTGAGACCACATTTAGTACAAACAAAAATTGATAAATCGGCTCGATTCGAACAGAAAACTATTTATCCAGAACTAGCCTGCCGAGAGGCGTTGCTTAATGCAATAGCCCACAGAGATTATTCTCAAGAAGGTAAAGGTGTTGAAGTATACATCTTCAATGACAGATTGGAATTCAAAAGCCCGGGAGCATTACTTTCAACCATCAGGATTAAGGATATAATTAATCAAACAGGGGCACACCAATCAAGGAATACATATATAGCAAGAGTCTTAAGAGAATTAGGATATATGAGAGAATTGGGCGAAGGAATGCGAAGAATATATCAACTAATGCAAGAGAATGAACTAACGCCTCCAGAACTTAGAGGAGGTCAAGATAATTTTAGCATAACATTATTTAACAAACCCATATACTCGAATAAGGAAGCATTGTTCTTAGAGCAGTTTGATAGATTTAACCTGGATAAGGATATGAAAGCAGTGATCCTTTTAGGTATGGATGAGGCTGTATTCTCTGCGCAGAATATATGGGATGCTGTAGGGATAGTAGACACCGAACATTATAGAAGATTAGTTGCAAAGCTTATGCGTTTTAAAATATTAGAAAATAAAGTCGACCGTGAATTGGCTAAACAAATCAGCCGTAAAGAAAAAATACCTTTTAAAAAATATCCGCGCTATTCAATATCTTTCCCTAGTAAATCTTCACAGCCCTCTCAGCCCTCTCAGCCCTCTCAGCCCTCTCAGCCCTCTCAGCCCTCTCAGCCCTCTCAGCCCTCTCAGCCCT